>DATIVM010000541.1:0-9864 GCA_035465975.1 Usitatibacter sp. | reverse complement strand
AGCGGCGGGCTTGGCCGCTTCGGCAGCCGGTGCCGCCGGTGCGGCCGGCGTCGCCGTCGTTGTCGCGGCGGCCGGTGCGGCGGGCGTGGCAGGCGCCTGCGCCAAAGCAGCGGTGCTGCCGATCAGCAGTCCCAGGCCGAGGCCCAGGGAAGCGAAGAATTTCCTCATGGCGTGCTCTCTCGAAGTGGTGTGTGTGAGGCTCAGAGGGCTTCCTTGCCGGTCTCGCCGGTGCGGATGCGGATGACCTGCTCGAGGTCGAAGACGAAGATCTTCCCGTCGCCGATCTTGCCGGTCTTGGCGCTCTTCTCGATCGCCTCGATGGCGCGCTCGAGGAGCTCGGTGGGGATCGCGGCCTCCACCTTCACCTTCGGGAGGAAGTCGACGACGTACTCGGCGCCGCGATAGAGCTCGGTGTGGCCCTTCTGGCGCCCGAAGCCCTTCACCTCGGTGACGGTGATGCCCTGCACGCCGATTCCCGAGAGCGCCTCGCGCACCTCGTCGAGCTTGAACGGCTTGATGATGGCGGTGACCAGTTTCATGGCGATCTCCCGGCGGCTCAGAAGGTGTGCGAGTAGGCGATGAAGCCCACCACGCGGTCGCGGCTCCAGTCCTTGCCCTTGACGGTGTAGAGCTCGCCCGTCGCGTCGGTGCCCTTGTAGTAGGCGCCGACGTTGAGCCCGTTGCCGAAGTCGTAGGTGGCGCCCGCCTTCCACACGGTGTACGACAGGTCGCCGTTATCGAAGCCGCTCGATTGCGTGCCCTTGTAGCGCTGGTGGCCGAGCACGCCGTTCAGCGTGAGCGCGGGCAGCGCCGGCAGCGGATAGTTGAGGTCGAGCTCGATGTAATCCGAGCCCTTGCTGTCGGGCACGCCGAAGGTGTCGTTGAAGGAGTACGAGTACTTCACGGAAGCGATGCCGTATGCGAGGCCCACGTACGCCTCGTCGGTGTTGGGTTTGGGATTGAAGGCCCCGGAGCGGGGGTACTCGTAGCGCAGGTACCCGATGTCGAGCGTCCAGTCCTTCACGACCTCCCACCGGTAGCCGCCGTAGATGTCCCACTCGACGTCGGCGTGGGTCGAGAAGCCGTTCACGTCCGCGGCGTCCTTGAGCCACTTGATGTTGGAGAGGAAGGTGCCGAGGTAGAAGCCGCTCTTGTGCGCGAAGTCCAGGTTGAACTGCAGCGCCGGATCCTCGGAGGACTGCGCGATGCCGCGGTACTCGTATTCGCTGTAGAGCGCGATCTTGGGCGTCAGCGTGTAATCCGGCGCCGGCGCGTCCGCGGCATGCGCGGCGAATCCCGCGAGGGCGAGCGGCGCGGCGCACAGGGCGAGCATTCGGGGCGGCGTGGGCATGTCTTGATATCCTTATGAGGGTTGGGAAAGACGGGTCCGCCCCGACACAGCAGCAAGCGTGCCAGCGGGTCCTCGCACGGCCGCGCCCCGGAAAACGACGCTCCGCGGCCTTTCCGGGGCCGGAATGCGCACCCGCGTTGTGCGGACGAAGCTCGCGCGGCACCAACCGGGTGCGGCCCGCGGCGCCGCGCACCACGGCATGCGTCAACCGCAACGCCCCTTCGGGAATTGAGATGAACGACCGATTCTTGAGCGAACTGAGCGCGCGCCTCGCGGAGCTCGCCGCGTCGAACCCGGCGAAGGACCTGGAGCGCAACTTCCGCGGTCTGCTCTCGAGCGCCTTCGCGCGGATGGATCTCGTCACGCGCGAGGAGTACGACGCGCAGGCCCAGGTGCTCGCCCGCGCGCGCGAGAAGCTCGCCGCGCTCGAAGCGCGCATCGCGCAGCTCGAATCTCGGGCGGGATCGCCCCCGCCCGGCTGAACGGCGCCATCCGGGATGGCGCCCGCCCATCCCGAGGAGTGCCGCATGAACGTCGCCGTCGCCTACAGCCGCGGGCTCGCGGGCCTCGAAGCCCCGCTGGTGCGCGTGGAGGCGCACGTGGGCAACGGGCTCCCCGCGTTCCACATCGTGGGCCTCCCCGAGACGGAAGTGAAGGAAGCGCGCGACCGCGTGCGCGCCGCGCTGCAGACGGCCGGCTACGAGTTCCCGCAGCGCCGCATCACCGTGAACCTCGCGCCCGCCGATCTGCCGAAGGAAAGCGGGCGCTTCGACCTGCCCATCGCGATCGGCATCCTCGCGGCCACCGGCCAGGTGCGCGCGCGCGAGCTGGAATCCCTGGAGTTCGCGGGCGAGCTCGCGCTCTCGGGCGAGCTGCGGCCGATCCGCGGCGCCCTCGCCATGACCTTCAACGCCCATCGCGACGGCCGCGCCTTCGTGATCCCCGCCGCGGTCGCCGCCGAGGCGGCGCTCGCGCGCGGCGCCACCATCCTTCCCGCGCGCAACCTCGTGGAGGTGTGCGCGCACCTCGACGGCCGCGCGGCGCTCGAGCCCTGGTGCGGAGTGAGCGCGCGGCGCGAGCCGTCCCATCCGGACCTCGCCGACGTGCGCGGCCAGCGCGCGGCGCGACGCGCGCTCGAGATCGCCGCGGCCGGCGGCCACTCGATCCTCCTCTGCGGCCCGCCGGGCACGGGCAAGACGATGCTCGCCGCGAGATTCCCCGGAATCCTTCCGCCGATGGGCGAGCAGGAAGCGCTGGAAGCGGCGGCGGTGCAGAGCCTCGCCGCGGGCGCCTTCTCGCCCGAGCGCTTCGGCGTGCGCCCGTTCCGCGCGCCGCACCACACGGCCTCCGCCGTCGCGCTGGTGGGCGGCGGCTCGCCCCCGAGGCCGGGCGAGGTCTCGCTCGCGCACCTCGGGGTGCTCTTCCTCGACGAGCTGCCAGAGTTCAATCGCAGCGTGCTCGAGGTGCTGCGCGAGCCGCTGGAGTC
This sequence comes from Usitatibacter sp., assembly GCA_035465975.1. Taxonomy (GTDB): domain Bacteria; phylum Pseudomonadota; class Gammaproteobacteria; order Burkholderiales; family Usitatibacteraceae; genus Usitatibacter. Next base: position 7,027 of record DATIVM010000541.1, on the reverse strand, counting down.
GGGCCGCATCACCATCTCGCGCGCCGCCCGCCAGGCGGATTTCCCGGCGCGCTTCCAGCTCGTCGCCGCGATGAACCCCTGCCCCTGCGGCTACCTCGGCCACTACGGCAGGCCGTGCCCCTGCTCGCCCACGCAGGTCGCGCGCTACCGCGACCGCATCTCGGGGCCCCTCCTCGACCGCATCGACGTGCACGTCGAGGTGCCGGCCCTGCGCGAGGAGGAGCTGCTCGCGGCCGAGGGCGGCGAGCCGTCGGCCGCGGTCCGCGCGCGTGTCGTGCGGGCGCGCGAGGCGCAGTTGCGGCGCCAGGGGCGCGCCAACGCGCAGCTTTCGGGAGGCGAGGCGGAGGAGGAGGCGCGCCTCGACGACGGCGGCCGGCGCGTGCTGCGCGAGGCGATCGCCGGGATGCGCCTATCCGCGCGCGCGCACCATCGCGCGCTCAAGGTGGCGCGCACCATCGCCGACCTCGACGGCCGCGAGACGGTGTGCGCCGCGGACCTGCTCGAGGCGCTCGGCTACCGCGGCGCCGCGGCGCCGCCGGCGCTCGCGTTGCGGCAGCCGCTCACTGCGTGAAGGTGCCGTGCCGGTTCACCATCGAGGCCTCCACGTAGTCGAGGCCCGAATGGTCGTTCGCGGCGTAGGTGAGCTTCACGCCGCCCAGGTCGTAGTCGCGCAGCGAGTCCATCGCCGCGAGGAACGAGGCGCGCGTCGGATTGCGGCCCGCGCGCCGCAGCCCCTCGACCAGCACCTTGGCCGCGGCGAAGCCTTCCATCGCCATGTGCGAGATCACGAAATCGGAATGGCCGGCGGCGAGGTGGTGCAGCTCCACGCCGAGCTTCGTCGTCATGCGCGCGGGGTTCGGGAACACCTGCATCACGATCACGCCGTGCTTCACGTCGCCCAGGTCCTTGAGGAACGACTGCGAGCTCAGGTTCGAGAGCGTCACGATCTGCGTTCCGGTGAGGCCCGCGGCGCGCACCTTGCGCACCAGGTTCGCGAGCGGCTTCGAGTGCCCCGCGGTGACGATCGCCTGCGGCTGGAGCGCGATCACCTTCGCGGCGGCCTCGTTGGTATCGCCCTTCTTGCGGTCGTACGAGAAGATCCCGGCCGGCTCCAGGTGCGCGTCCTTGAGGCCGTGCAGGTAGCCCAGCAGGCAATCCTTCCCGAACGAGTCGTTCACGTGCACGACGGCGATGCGCGTGATGCCCTCGCTGGTGAGCTGCTGGATCGCGTCCTCGGCCTCGGTCTGGTAGCGCGTGCGCACGTTGAAGACCAGCGGGTTCACCGGCTCGTGCATGATGCTCGCGCCGGTCGAGGGCGCGACGAGCGGGGTGCCGGTCTCCCTGATGACCGGGAGGATCGCCTCGTTCTGCGGCGTGCCTCGCGTGAGGAAGAGCGCGAACACGCCCTGGGAAATCAGCGTGCGGGCGTTCTGCGCCGCGCGCTTGGGGTCGAACGCATCGTCGAGCGAGACGAGCCGGATCCTGCGCCCGTTGACGCCGCCGTGCTCGTTCACCCAGTCGAGGTAGAGCTTCGCCCCGGCGGTCTGCTCGCGCACCTCGCCGCCGATCGCGCCGGAGAAGCTCGAGGTCTGCCCGATCACGATCTCGTTCGCGGTCACGCCCTGGGCGCGGGCGGCCGGCATCGCGAGCATCGCGGCCATTGCCGGCACTGCAAGTAAGGTCCAACGCATGCGCATCCTCCATGTACGGCGGACCGGCGAGGGGGGACGCCGGTCCGCCCGCCGTTCTCGGGGCGCAGATCCGTGTTCCGCTGTTATGCCTTCGTTGTAACCGTATTAACATCCGTTATCTGTGACCCACTTCACAATCGGCGCGCGTTTTTTCGCGGCGACCGTGGCGAGGCCCAGGCCGGGAGGGGCCGGGGTGAACCTTTAGAATGGGGCCGATGCCGCCCGTCCGCCCCCGCGTCTCGCCCGCCTGATGCCCCATCGCATCGCCTCCCGGCGCGCGCGGGCGGGCTTCGCCGCACTGCTCGCCTCGCTCTCCACCCTCGGCCCCTTCTCGATCGACGCGTACCTTCCGGCCTTCGACGGGATCCAGGCCTCGCTCGGCGCGACACCCCTCGAGATCCAGCAGACGCTCTCCGGATACCTCTTCGCCTTCGGGGTGATGTTCCTGTTCCACGGCACGCTCTCGGACAGCTTCGGGCGCCGCCCGGTGATCCTCACGGCGCTGCTCGTCTACGCGCTCGCCTCCCTCGGCGCGGCGCTCACCGGCTCGGTGCATGGGCTCATCCTGTGGCGCATCGTGCAGGGACTTTCCGTGGGCGCGGGGATGGTGGTCGGCCGCGCGATGATCCGCGACCTCCTCGAGCCCGAGGACGCGCAGCGCCTGATGTCCCTGGTGACGCTCTTCTTCGGCCTCGCGCCGGCGGTCGCGCCGATCATCGGCGGCTGGCTCTTCTCGGAGCTCGGCTGGCGCTCCATCTTCTGGTTCCTCACCGCGGTGGGGTTCCTGCTCCTCGCCGTGAGCTGGAAGCACCTCCCCGAGACCCACCCGAGCGCGAAGCGCCAGCCGTTCCATCCCGTCGGGCTCCTCAAGGGCTACCAGGAGGTGGGCGTGAACCGCCGCTTCCTGATGCTCTCGCTCGCGGCGGGGTTCAACTTCAACGCGTTCTTCCTCTACATCGTGTCGGCGCCGGCCTTCCTCGGCATGCACCTCGGGCTCGGGCCGCGGCAATACGCATGGCTCTTCATCCCGTCGATCGTCGGGATCATGGCGGGCGCGCAGCTCTCCGGCCGCGCGGCGGGCCGCCTCGCCCCGCGCAAGACGGTGCGCTACGCCTACGGCTTCATGGCCGCGGCGGCGGCCGCGAACCTCGCCTACAACCTCGCGTTCCGCCCGTCGCTCCCGTGGGCGATGCTGCCGATCATGCTGTTCGCGGTGGGCTTCGCGATGGCGATGCCTTCCATCACGCTCATCACGCTGGATCTCTTCCCGACGCGCCGCGGCATGGCGGCCTCGCTGCAGGGCTTCGTGTCCGGAATGGTCAACACGCTCAACGCGGGGCTGCTCTCGCCCGCGCTTTCCACGAGCACGCGCTCGCTCGCGCTCGGCATGGCGGGGATGATGCTCGCGGGCGCGCTGTGCTGGATCGCCTACGCGCGGATGGGCGAGCGCAAGGCGGCGCACGCGACCCGCGGCCCGGTTGACGGGCGATGAGCGCGCCGCGGCTCGACGACGCGTTCCGTCGCCTGCAAGCGGGCGACGCGGCCGGCGCCCTCCGGATCGCGGGCGAGGTGGCGGCGATGCAGCCCGCCAACGCGCGCGCGCACCTCGCGGCGGGGATCGCGCTGCGCTCGCTCGGCCGGGCGGAAGCGGCGCGCGAGGCGTTCGAGCGGGCTTCCCGCCTCGCGCCGGGCGACTACGCGCCGCCCTTCGAGCTCGGCGTGCTTCTCGAATCGACGGGGCGCCTCGAGGAGGCGGCGGCGCAATACGAGCGCTCCGCCGCGCTGCGTCCGGAGTTCCTCGCCGCCCACTTCGCCGCGGGGCTTCTCCACGCGCGCTCGCGCGACTGGGATCGTGCGGCGGCGCGCTTCGACGCCGTGCTCGGCCTGCAGCCCGACCACGTCGAGGCCCTCGCCCATCGCGGGCAGGTCCTGGCCGAGCAGGGCCGGCACGACGAAGCGCTCGCCCTGCTGGGACGCGCCGTCGCCCTCGATCCGCGCCGGCTCGAGTCGCTCGTCGCGCCCGGGCGAGCCGCCGTCGCGCGCGGCGATTACGCAACCGCGGCCCGCTACTTCCTGCGCGCGGCGGCACTCCAGCCCACGCATGCGGACCTGCCCCTGTACGCCGCGCAGGTGCTGCTGCTCCTCGGCCGCTGGCGCGAGGCCTGGGATCCGCATTACGCGCGGCGCGATTCGCGCATCGAACACGAGAGGCGCGCGGCCGCGGCGGGCCGCCCGTATCGCGTCCCGCGCCTCGAGGAGCTGGGCGGCCGAGACGTGGTTGTGATCGGAGAGCAGGGCCTGGGCGACATCCTCTTCTTCCTGCGCTTCGCGCCGCGCCTGCGCCCGAGCGCCCGGCGCCTCGCCTTCGCGGGCGACCGCCGCCTGCACGGGATCGTCTCGCGCACCGGCGTCTTCGATGCAATCTCCGAAGCGCCGGAGGCGGATGCGGTACCGCTCCTGGCCGGCGACCTCCCGCTCGCCGTCGAGGCGGGAGACGACGTGTTCGCGCCCTCCTTGCGCGCCGCGCCGCTTCCGGAGCGCGTCGCGGCGTTGCGCGCGGAGCTTGCGGCGGCGCCGCGCCCGTGGATCGCGGTCACATGGCGCAGCGGCACGCCGCGCGAGCTCTCGCGCGAGGCGCTCTCCAAGTCGGTGCCGATCCCCGAGCTCTTCCGCGCGTTGTCGCCGCTCCCCGGCACCGTGCTCGCGTTCCAGCGCGGGCTCGGCGCGGGCGAGATCGAGTCGGCGAGCGCGGCGCTCGGGCGCCCGGTGCGCGACCTCTCGAGGTGGAGCGACGATCCCGAAGACGCGCTCGCCCTGGTCTCGCTGGTCGACCGGCACATCGGCGTGAGCAGCACGAACATGCACCTCGCCGCGCTCGCCGGCGCGACCGCCGACGTGCTGGTGCCGTTTCCGCCGGAATGGCGCTGGCGCGCGTCCGGCGCATCGCCGTGGTTCCCGGGCTTCCGCGTGCATCGCGAGGCGCCGGTCGGCGGCTGGGACGGCGCGCTCGGGGAGCTCGCGCGCCCGGCCTAGCGCCTCAGTACTGCTGCCAGGGCAGGCCCTCCACGCGCCAGCCGGTGAGCGAGTTGCGATGGTGGCTCTCGTCGAGCTCGCCCTCGAAGCCGTGGAGCACGTTCATCACCTGGCGGAAGCCGGCCTTCTCGAGCGCGTCGCCCGCCTCGACGCTGCGGTTGCCGCTGCGGCAGATGAGCAGCACCGGGCGCTCGCGGAAATTGGCGCCCGCGATCTTCTTCACCTGGCCGACGAAATGCGGATTGAGCTCCCAGTCGGGCCCGTCGTACCAAGGGACCATCATCGCGCCGATCGGGTGCCCGACGAACATGTATTCCATCTCGCTGCGGCAATCGACGAAGATGGCGTCGGGATGGTCCTTCAGGTACTGGAAAGCCTGCTTCGGATCGAGGTGTTCCATAAGCCGGCCATTATAGGACCGGCGTAGAATCGCACCCCATGAACGCCCCCGATTCCCCCTTTCCCTTCGACGCGGCGGTGGCCGAGGCCACGCAACGCGTCGCGGCGCGCCTCGTCGCGTGGCGACGCGATTTCCACGAGCATCCCGAGCTCGGCAACCGCGAGGTGCGCACCGCGCGCGTCGTCGCCGACCACCTGCGCGCGCTCGGCTTCGACGATGTCCGCGAGAAGGTCTCGCACACCGGCGTCGTGGGCCTGCTGAAGGGCGGGCGGCCGGGGCCGGTGGTGGCTCTGCGCGCGGACATGGACGCCCTTCCCGTCGTCGAGGAAGTGGACGTGCCGTTCGCGAGCAAGGTGCGCACCGAGTGGAACGGCCAGGCGTGCGGCGTGATGCACGCCTGCGGCCACGACGCGCACACCGCGATCCTCATGGGCGTGGCGGAAGTCCTCGCCGGCATGCGCAGCCGCATCCCGGGCGCGGTGAAGTTCATCTTCCAGCCCGCCGAGGAGACGCCGCCCATCGGCGAGCACGGCGGCGCGCGCATGATGATCGAGGAAGGATGCCTCGAGGCGCCGCGCGTGGGCGCGATCTTCGGCCTGCACGTCACCTCGATCCACGCCACCGGGAAGATCGGCTACCGGGCGGGCCCGCTCATGGCCTCCGCCGACGATTTCCGCGTGTTCGTGCGCGGCACGCAGACCCACGCGGCGATGCCGTGGCGCGGCGTGGACCCGATCGTCGTGAGCTCGCAGATCGTGCTCGGGCTGCAGACGGTCGTCTCGCGCCGCATGAACATCACGAAGGAGCCTTCGGTGGTCACGGTCGGCGTCTTCCAGGGGGGCGTCCGCCACAACATCATCCCCGACGAGGTGCGCCTGGAGGGGACGATCCGCACCTTCGACGAGCAGCAGCGCGAGGAGATCCACGAGCACGTGAAGCGCATCTCGGAGATGATCGCCGCGGCCGGCGGCGCGAAGGCCACGGTGCACATCCACCGCTGGTACGACGTCACGGTGAACGATCCGGCGCTCACGCAATGGTCGGCCCCGACGCTCGGGCGCATCGCGGGCGAGGCGAACGTGGGCCTGGTCGACAAGATCTGCGGCGCGGAGGACTTCTCCTTCTACCAGAAGGAAGTGCCCGGCTTCTTCTACTTCATGGGCTGCACCCCGCCGGAGCGCGATGCGGCCACCGCGGCGCCCAACCACAGCCCGCGCTTCTTCGTCGACGAGGCGTGCCTGCCGCTCGGCGTGCGCACGCTCGCGGGGCTCGCGCTCGACTGGCTCGCGGCGCACGCGTAGCGCCGCCGCACGTTCGTGAACGCGCAGCCGCTCGGGCTCTACGTCGCGGCCTCGCTCGCCCTCATCGTCACTCCCGGGCAGGACATGCTCTACGTCGTCTCGCGCTCGCTCGCGCAGGGGCGCCTCGCCGGGGTGTGCTCCGCCCTCGGCGTCTCGATCGGCATCCTGGTGCACACGGCGCTCGCCGCGCTCGGCGTGGGCGCGCTGCTCCACGCCTATCCCTCGCTCTTCCTCGCGCTGCGCCTCGCCGGCGCCGCCTATCTCGCGTGGCTCGGCGTGCGCATGCTGCTCGCGGCGCCCCGCCGCCTCGACGACGGGCGCGCGGCGCCGCTGCCGCCCCTCGCGCTGGTGCGGCAGGGCATCGTGTCGAACGTGAGCAATCCCAAGATCGTGCTCTTCTTCGTGGCCTTCCTGCCGCAGTTCGTCGATCCCGCGAGCCCGCACGCGACGCGCGACCTGGCGCTCCTCGGCGCGCTCTACGCCGCGCTCGCGCTGCCGGTGAAGGCCGCGGTGGGAATCGCCGCGGGCGCGTTCTCGGAACGTCTCGCGCGCTCGCGCGCCGCCCTCGCATGGACGAGCCGGGCCGGCGGCGCGGTGCTGAT
>DATIVM010000540.1:0-12002 GCA_035465975.1 Usitatibacter sp. | reverse complement strand
GCGAAGCGCCGGTCGTAGCCGTAGCGCAGCATGATCGGCAGCGAGATGAGCCCCATCGAGATCACCGAGGCCGCCACCACGCCGGTGGTCGCCGCGAGGAGCGCCCCCACGAAGATCACCGCGAAGGCGAGGCCGCCGCGGATCGGGCCGAAGAGCTGGCCGATGGTGTCGAGCAGGTCCTCGGCCATGCCGCTGCGCTCGAGGATCAGGCCCATGAAAGTGAAGAAAGGCACCGCGAGCAGCGTGTCGTTCGACATCACGCCCCACAGCCGGTCGGGGAGCGCCTGCAGGAGCGAGGGCTGCAGCAGCCCCAGCTTGATGCCCACCAGCCCGAAGAAGATGCCGTTGGCCGCGAGCGAGAAGGCGACCGGATAGCCGAGCAGCAGGAACAGCACCAGCGCCGCGAACATGATCGGCGCCATGTTCTGGGCGATCAGGGCCTCCATCAGGATTTCCCCTCGGCCATCCTGCGGATCTCCTCGACCAGCTCCTGCTCGGCGGCGTGCGCGTCGTGGCGCGTGATCGGGTCCGGCCCCTTCCCGGCGAGGAAGGCGATCCGCTTCACCAGCTCCGAGAATCCCTGCAGCGCGAGAAGCGCGAATCCGATGGGGACCAGCAGGCGCGCGGGCCAGAGGATGAGGCCGCCGGCGCTGCCCGAGATCTCGTGCTCGGTATAGGTGCGGACGAACCACGGGATCGACAGCCAGAAGAAGATCGCGACCATCGGCGCGAGGAAGAACACGGTGCCGAAGACGTCGATCCAGGCCTGCGCCCTCGCCGACAGCCGCCCCTGGATGATGTCGATGCGCACGTGCTCGTTGCGCAGCAGCGTCCAGCCGGCGCACAGCAGGAAGATCGCCGAGAAGAGGTACCACTGCAGCTCGAGGAGCGCGTTGGAGCTCGAGTTGAAGAGCTTGCGCACGATCGCGTTGCCGGCGCTCTCGAGCACCACGACCAGCACCAGCCAGTAGATCCAGCGCCCGACGAGCTCGTTCAGCGCGTCGATCGCGCGCGCGATCCTCAGTAGCGTCTGCATGCCTCCTCCTGCCTCGGCCCGGTGCGGGAATAACGATGCCGGGCGCGTTGTTTTCCGTGCGGGTGCGCCGATGTGCGAACCGATTATAGGCGAAGGAACGATGGATACCATGCATTCCCGGGCGATCGCCCTCGCATTGCTGCTCGCGGGTGCGGGCGGCGCCGCGCCCGCGCGGGCCCTCGGCCCGGGCGGCGCGCTTCCCGCGATCGCCGCGCCGCGGCTCGCCGACGCGTCCTCGCGCCTCGCCCTGGGCGAGCTGCGCGGGAGCGTCGTCTACGTGGACTTCTGGGCCTCGTGGTGCGTGCCGTGCCGCCAGTCCATGCCGCAGCTCGACGCGTTCTACCGCAAGTACCGGGAGCGCGGCTTTCGCGTGGTCGGCGTCAACAAGGACGTGGCGAAGGCGGACGCCGAGCACTTCCTCGCCCGGGTGCCGGTGAGCTTCCCGCTCGTCGCGGACCCGGGCGATGCCGTGGCGCGCGCCTTCGACGTCCAGGCGATGCCGAGCGGCTACCTCGTGGATCGCAAGGGCGTGGTGCGCTACGTGCACCGGGGGTACACGGCGGAAACCGCGGACGAGCTGCGCCGGGAGATCGAGTCGCTCCTCGGGGATGGCCGCTGATGCGCGCGAGCCTCGCCGTGCTGGCGCTCCTCGCGGCCGCGGCGTGCACGCCCGTCGCGCCCTACCAGCGCGGCTACCTCGCGCGGCCGGACATGGCCATGGAGCCCGCGCAGGCCGGGACCGCGAAGGCGCTCGAGAAGACCTATTCCGCGAAGGAAGCCGCGTTCGGCGGGGCATCGGTGGGTGGCGGCGGCTGTGGCTGCAACTGAGGACGCGGAAGAGGGCCGGCGGCCGCGCGCCCCGCTCGCCGCGCTCACGCAGGCGGCCCTCGCGCTGCCCATCGTCCTCGCCTCCGCGCGGGCCGGGGCCGCGCAGGTGGGCGAGGTGGGGTTCGCGGCGCTCGGCTACAAGGAGCGCGGGTTGATCAAGGTGACCGAGCCGGTGCTGTGGGGGCGGCTACAGGTCGACGACGTCTGGGAGTTCGAGGCGAGCGGCGCGCTGGACATCGTGACCGGCGCCTCGCCCGAGCTGGTGACGAACCTCCCGGGCACGCCGGTGCAAAGCGTCACGGGTGCCTCCATCAACGACCGGCGCAGGACCGCGCAGCTGCGCGCGAAGCGGCGCTTCGGCGATTTCTCGCTGTCGGTCTCGCGCGCCGTCTCGAACGAGGAGGATTACCACTCCCACGCCTTCGCGATCCAGGGCGAGGCCGACCTCGACCAGCACCGCACCACGCTCGCGATCGGGCTCGGCAAGTCGAACGACCGCGTCGGCTCGTCCATCGACCCGGCGCTCGACGAGCGGCGCGACACGCGCGAATACCTCGCGGGGGTCACGCAGGTGCTCTCGCCGCTCGCCGTCGTGCAGAGCACGCTCACCGTGACGCGCGGCAAGGGCTGGTTCAACGACCCGTACAAGTCGACCCTCACGTTCTACCCGGACGAGATCCTGCCGGTGCTCTTCGCCGATCGCCGCCCGGACCACCGCAACGCGGTCGCGTGGCTCACCCGCTACCGCCGCCACTTTCCCGGCGCGAGCGGCACGCTGCAGGCCGATTACCGGTTGTTCCGCGACGACTGGGGCATCCGGGCCCACACGCTCGAGCTCGCCTGGCAGCAGGATCTCGGCGAGCGCTGGTCGATCCGCCCCGCGCTTCGCTACTACACGCAGGGCGCGGCCGATTTCTACTCGCCCGTGGTCCCCCGCCCCCGGCCGGAGGTCCTCTCGAGCGACCAGCGGCTGGGCGCCTTCGGCGGGCTCTCGCCGTCGCTGCGCCTGGTCCTGCGCCTCGAGAACGGGCTCACGGTGGAAGGCACCGCGGGCTATGTCCACGACGCGGCCTCGCTCCGCCTGGGCGGCGGCGGCAGCGAGGCGTTCACCACCCTGCGGGCGGTCTATGGAATCCTCAGCCTCTCTCGCGCGTTCTAGCGGCACGGCGACCCTGCACCACTTCGCGTTCCGCGCCATGGCCGCGCTGAACGAGGTCCAGGTGCACGCGCCCGACGTCTCGGCGGCCCGCTCGCTCGCCGCGCTCGCCATCGCGGAGGTGCGCCGCATCGAGGCGAAGTATTCGCGCTACCGGGCGGACAGCGTCGTCTCGCGCATCAATGCGGCCGCGGGCGGCGCGCCGGTCACGGTCGACGAGGAGACGGCGAAGCTTCTCGACTACGTGGACGCATGCTTCCGGCAGAGCCGCGGCCGCTTCGACCCCACGTCCGGCGTGCTGCGCCGCGCGTGGCGATTCGAGCCGGGCGCCTCGATCCCGGGATTGCGCGAGCTGCGTCCGCTCCTCGCGGCGATCGGCTGGCATCGCGTGGAGCGCACGCCGGACACGGTGCGCCTGCCGCTGGCGGGCATGGAGCTCGACTTCGGCGGCTTCGGCAAGGAGTACGCCGTGGATCGCGCCGCGACCGTGCTGCGCGAGGCGGGCGCCGCATCGGCGATCGTGAACCTGGCGGGCGACCTCGCCGTGCTCGGGCCGCACCCCGACGGCTCGCCGTGGCGGATCGGCGTGCAGCACCCGCGCAAGCGCCAGGTGGCGCTCGCGGCGCTTCCCGTCTCCTGCGGGGCGCTCGCGACGAGCGGCGACTACGAGCGCTACCTCGAGGCGGACGGCGTGCGCCACTGCCACGTGCTCGACCCGCGCACGGGACGCCCGGCGCGCGGATTCCAGTCGGTGACGGTGCACGCGCCGAGCTGCCTGGTCGCGGGCAGCGCCTCGACCATCGCGATGCTTCTCGGCCGCGACGCGGGGCTCAGCTGGCTGGAGTCGCTCGAGCTTCCGTACTTCGCGGTGCTCGAGGACGGGATCATCGTCGACCGCTTCCGCTCCGGTCCCTGAGCCCGGGCCGAAATCGACGGGCGTGATAAAATTCGAGGTCCATCAAGGACTTCGAAAATGTTCCCCGATTCGCAAACCATCGCCGCGACCGACGCGGAGCTGTGGCGCGCCATCACCTCGGAGCTGCGCCGCCAGGAAGAGGGCATCGAGCTCATCGCTTCCGAGAACTACGCGAGCCCCGCCGTGCTCGCCGCGCAGGGCACCGTCCTCACCAACAAGTACGCCGAGGGATATCCCGGCAAGCGCTACTACGGCGGCTGCGAGTACGTGGACGTCGCCGAATCGCTCGCCATCGAGCGCGTGAAGAAGCTGTTCGGCGCCGAGTACGCGAACGTGCAGCCGCACTCGGGCTCCCAGGCGAACCAGGCCGTGTACCTCGCGATGCTCAAGCCGGGCGACACGCTCCTCGGCATGTCGCTCGCGCATGGCGGCCACCTCACGCACGGCGCCTCGGTGAACATCTCCGGCAAGCTCTTCAAGGCGATCGGCTACGGCCTGGGCGCCGACGAGGCGATCGACTACGACCAGGTGCGCGATCTCGCCAGGCAGCATCGCCCGCGCATGATCGTCGCCGGCACCTCGGCCTACGCCCTGCGCATGGATTTCCCGAAATTCCGCGCCATCGCCGACGAGGTCGGCGCCTACCTGATGGTGGACGTGGCGCACTACGCGGGCCTCATCGCCGCCGGGCTCTATCCGTCGCCCGTCGGCATCGCGGACTTCGTCACCAGCACGACGCACAAGACGCTGCGCGGGCCGCGCGGCGGCGTGATCCTCGCGAAGGCCGAGCACGAGAAGGCGCTCAATTCCTCCATCTTCCCGTCGCTGCAGGGCGGCCCGCTGATGCACGTGATCGCGGCCAAGGCGATGGCGTTCCACGAGGCGCTGCAGCCCGCGTTCAAGGAGTACCAGAAACAGGTGCTCGCCAACGCGCGCATCATGGCCGAGACGCTGGTGAAGCGCGGCGTGCGGGTGGTCTCCGGCCGCACCGAGAGCCACATGTTCCTGGTGGACCTGCGCGCGAAGAAGGTCACGGGCAAGGACACCGAGGCCGCGCTCGGCGAGGCCCACATCACGGTGAACAAGAACGCGATCCCGAACGACCCGCAGAAGCCGATGGTGACGAGCGGCATCCGCGTGGGATCGCCCGCGATGACCACGCGCGGCTTCAAGGACGCGGAGGCCGCCCAGGTGGCCGACTTCATCGCGGATGTGCTCGACGCGCGCGGCGAGCCCTCGCGCATCGAGCGCGTGCGCCGCGACGTGATGGCGCTCTGCGCCCGCTTCCCGGTGTACGGGCCGGCCATGCGCGCGAGCTACGGCCTCGCCGCGGAGGACCACGTGAAATCGCCCCAACGAGTCGTGGACCCCCGGTGAAGTGCCCGTTCTGCAGCGCCGTCGACACGCAGGTGATCGACTCGCGCGTGAGCGAGGAGGGGGATTCCATCCGCCGCCGCCGGCGCTGCCAGGTCTGCAACAAGCGCTTCACGACGTACGAGACGCCGGAGCTGCGCATGCCGCAGATCGTGAAGACCAACGGCCAGCGCGAGGACTTCTCCTCGCAGAAGCTGCGCACCGGCTTCCAGCGCGCGCTGCACAAGCGGCCGGTCACCACCGAGCTCGTCGACGCGGCGATTCAGCGCATCGAGCAGAAGATCCTCTCCCTCGGCGAGCGCGAGGTCGACTCGCGGCGCCTCGGCGAGATGGTGATGGAGGAGCTGAGGAAGCTCGACAAGGTGGCCTACATCCGCTTCGCCTCGGTCTACAAGAGCTTCTCCGACGTGGACGATTTCCGCGACGCGATCCGAGAGGTGAAGGAGAAGTGACGACGCGTGCCGCGCGATTCGCGCGGGCGAGCGACGGATGACGATGTTCTGCGCCGAGGACCACGCCTTCATGTCCCGCGCGCTCGCGCTCGCCGAGCGCGGCCGCGAGACCGCCACGCCCAACCCCAACGTGGGCTGCGTGATCGCCAAGGGCGGGCGCATCGTGGGCGAGGGATGGCACGAGCGCGCGGGCGCGGCGCACGCGGAGGTGCGCGCGCTGCAGTCCGCGACCGGCTCGCCGGAGGGCGCCACGGTCTACCTCACGCTCGAGCCCTGCAGCCACCACGGCCGCACGCCGCCCTGCGCCGATGCGCTGGCGGGGGCGAAGGTCGCGCGCGTGGTGTGCGCGCTCGAGGACCCGAATCCGCAGGTGCGCGGCCGCGGCATCGCGAGGCTGCGCGAGGCGGGCATCGCCGTCGACGTGGGGCTGATGGCCGCCGAGGCGGAGGAGACCCACCGCGGCTTCCTCACGCGCATGCGCAAGGGCCGCCCCTGGATGCGCATCAAGGCCGCGGCCTCGCTCGACGGCGGCATCGCGCTCGCGAACGGCCTCAGCCGCTGGATCACGGGAGAGGCGGCGCGGCGCGACGTGCACCGGCTGCGCGCGCGCTCCTGCGCGATGCTCACCGGCATCGGCACCGTGCGCCACGACGATCCCGAGCTCACCGTGCGCATGGTGCCCTGCGCCCGGCAGCCGAAGCGCGTGCTGATCGACCACCGGCTCGAGGTGCCGCTCTCCGCACGCCTCCTGCAGGGAGAGCCGACGCTGATCCTCACCGTGAGCGACGATGCCGCAAGGCGCGCGGCGCTCGAGGCGCGCGGCGCGGAAGTGGTGCGCGTGCCCGGCGACGGGCGCAAGGCCGATCTCGCGGCCGTGGCGCGGCTCCTCGGGGAGCGCGGCTTCAACGAGGTGACGGTCGAGACCGGCGGCAAGCTCATGGGATCGCTGGTGCGCTCGGGCGTGATCGACGAGCTCGTGCTCTACCTCGCGCCGATGCTCCTCGGCGATGCCGCCCAGGGGCTCTTCGCGATCGGCGAGCTGCTGCGCCTCGACGAGGCGCCGCGCGTGCGCATCGCCGACGTGCGCAAGGTGGGCGAGGACCTGCGCATCACCGCGCGACTGGGGGAGGGCTGAATGTTCTCGGGGATCGTTTCCGCCGTCGGCCGCATCGGCGATGCCGTCGCGCACGGCGACGGAATGCGGCTGCGGATCGAGGCGCCGGGCTTCGGGCTGGACGACGTCGCGATCGGCGACTCCATCGCGATCCAGGGCGTCTGTCACACCGTGGTCGCGAAATCCGGCGATGCTTTCGAGGTGGACACCTCGCGCGCGACGCTCGACGTCACCACGGGCCTCGCGGCGGGCCGCGAGGTGAACCTGGAGAAATCGCTGCGCCTCTCGGACCGCCTCGGCGGGCACCTCGTGAGCGGGCACGTGGACGGCGTGGGGCGCGTGGTCGAGCGCGAGGAGCTGGGCGGCAGCACGCGCCTCGTGGTGGAAGCGCCCGCGGAGCTGGCGCGCTACATCGCGCGCAAGGGCTCGATCGCGGTGGACGGGGTGAGCCTCACGGTGAACCGGGTGGAGGGCGCGCGCCTGGAAGTGACCCTCATTCCGCATACGCAGGCGGTCACCACCCTGCGCCGCCTCGCGCCGGGCGCCGCCGTCAATCTGGAGGTCGACATGCTCGCGCGCTACGCGGAGCGGCTGCTCGCGCCGCCGGAAGTGGCAAAATAGCGATCCCTCCGGAAGATGTCGCCATGACCCTCAGCCCCACCCAGGAACTCATCGACGCGCTGCGCCTCGGGCACATGATCGTGCTCGCGGACGCGGAGGATCGCGAGAACGAGGGCGACCTGGTGCTCGCGGCGGACTTCGTGACGCCCGAAGCGATCAACTTCATGGCCACCCACGCGCGGGGCCTCGTCTGCCTCACGCTCACCGAGGAGCGTTGCCGCCAGCTCAACCTCCCCCTCATGGTGAGCGACAACCGCGCGCCCCTGGGCACCGCCTTCACCGTCTCGATCGAGGCGGCGACCGGCGTCACCACGGGAATCTCGGCCGCCGATCGCGCCCGGACGATCCGGGCCGCGACGGCGAAGCACGCCAAGCCCGTGGACATCGTGCAGCCCGGGCACATCTTTCCGGTCATGGCCCAGAACGGCGGCGTCCTGGTGCGCGCCGGCCATACCGAGGCCGGGTGCGACCTCGCGGAGCTCGCCGGCCTCACCCCGGCCGCGGTGATCTGCGAGGTCATGAATCCCGACGGCTCCATGGCGCGCATGCCCGAGCTCCTCGCCTTCGCCGGCAAGCACGGCCTCAAGGTGGGCACCATCGCGGACCTCATCCGCTACCGCAGCGAGACCGAGACGCTCATCGAGCGCGTGGCCGACCGCACCATCGCCACGCCCTACGGCCCGTTCCGCCTCTGCGTCTACCACGACAAGACCGTGGACGAGGTGCACTTCGCGCTGGTGAAGGGCGAGCCCGCGCCGGACCGGCCGGTGCTGGTGCGCGTGCACGAGCCCTTCGCTTCCCTCGACCTCTTCGATTTCGACACGGCGCGCCACGCCTACTCGGTGCAGGACGCGATGCGCATCGTCGCCCACCACAAGGAAGGGGTAATCGTGCTGCTGCGCCGGCACGAGCCCACCCGCGAGATCCTCGAGCGGCTGCAGTCGCCCGAGGCGCACCGGCGCGGCACGCGCAAGTGGGATCCGCGGCTGCACGGCATCGGCGCCCAGATCCTGCGCGACCTGGGCGTGGGCAGGATGCGCGTCCTGGCGCGGCCCAAGCGCATCCCGAGCATGTCGGGCTTCGGGCTGGAAGTCGTCGAGTACGTCTCGCCCGACGAGGCGATGGTGAAGGCGGTCTGACATGGTCGATCCGGACCTGCGCGGCAACGGGCTGCGCGTGGCGATCGTCTGGAGCCGCTTCAACGAGGAGATCGTGCGGCTGCTCCTCGCGGCCTGCGACAAGCAGCTCGTGGAGCTGGGCGTCGCCGCGACCGACATCGACGTGGTGAGCGTGCCCGGCGCGCTCGAGATCCCGATCGTGCTGCAGACGCTCGCGCTCGAGCGCCGCGGCTTCGGGCGCCGCTACGATGCGCTCGTCGCGCTGGGCGCGGTCGTCCGCGGGGAGACCTACCACTTCGAGATCGTGGCGAACGAGAGCGCGCGCGGCATCCTCGACGTGCAGCTCGAGACCGGCATCCCGGTCGCGAACGGCGTGCTCACGACCGACACCGAGGAGCAGGCGTCGTCGCGCGCGGCGCTGAAGGGCGCGGAATGCGCGCGCGTCGCCGTGGAGATGGCCAACACGCTGAAGGCGGTGGGAGGATGACGCCGCGCCGACGCGCACGCGAGCTCGCCTTGCAGGGGATCTACCAATGGCTCTACACGGGCGCGAGCCCGGGGCAGGTGCTGCAGAACCTCTCGGAGATGGAGCATTTCGAATCGGCGGACCGCGCGTTCCTCGAGGCGGAGCTCAAGGGCACGATCGGCGAATCGCAGGGGCTGCGCGAGAAGCTCGAGCCGCTCGCCGACCGCAAGTGGGACGAGGTGAGCCCGGTGGAGCGGGCGATCCTGCTGATCGGGGCGTGGGAGATGGTGCACAACCCGGAAATCCCCTACAAGGTGACGATCAACGAGGCGATCGAGCTCGGCAAGCGCTTCGGCGGCACCGAGGGGCACAAGTACGTGAACGGCGTCCTCGACCGGCTCGCCACGTCGGTGCGTCCGGAAGAGGTCGCCAGCAAGAGAAAGCCGCGCCATGACGCATGACACTCCCGAATTCGACGTCATCGCCCGCCACTTCACGCGCCCCGCGGCGAACGCGGTGCTGGGCGTGGGCGACGACTGCGCGCTGGTGGACGTCTCGAACGGCATGGACCTCGCGGTCTCGGTGGACACGATGGTCTCCGGCACCCACTTCTTCCCGGACGTCGATCCCGAGAACCTCGGCCACAAGGCGCTCGCGGTGAACCTCTCGGACATGGCGGCGATGGGCGCGATGCCCTACTGGACGATGCTCGCGTTGACGCTCCCCAAGGTGGACCACGAGTGGCTGGGCGCTTTCGCCAAGGGCTTCTTCGACCTCGCCGAGGAGTTCGACGTCTCGCTGATCGGCGGCGACACCACGCGCGGGCCGCTCACGCTCACGGTCACGATCATGGGCGAGGTGCCGGCGGGCGCCGCGATTCGCAGGAGCGGCGCGAAGGTCGGCAACGACATCTGGGTGTCGGGGCGGATCGGGGATGCCGCGCTCGCGGTCGCGCATCGCCACGGCCGCCTCGTGCTGACCGAGGAGGACTACCGCGAGGCGGTGATGCGGCTCTACGAGCCGTCGCCGCGCGTGAACCTGGGGCAGGCGCTGCGCGGCCTCGCCACCGCCGCCATCGACGTGAGCGACGGGCTGCTGGCGGATCTCACCCACATCTGCCGCCTCTCGGGCGTGGGCGCCACGGTCGAGCTGGGTGCGGTTCCGGTGTCCTCGATCGGCGCGAAGCACCTCGGCACCGACGCGGGCCGCACCGCCATCGTCGCGGGCGGCGACGACTACGAGCTGTGCTTCACCGCGCACCCGAACTCGCGCGAGAGCATCCAGGACCTCACGAAGATGCTCGGCGTGCCGCTCACGCGCATCGGCCAGGTGAAGCGCGGCAAGGGCGTGAGCCTGGTGGGCGAGGACGGCAAGCCGGTGAAGATCGATGGCCGCGGATACGACCACTTCTCCGCGCCCTGACCTGCGCTTCCTCCTCGCGCATCCCGCGCACTTCATCGCCCTCGGCTTCGGCGCCGGCCTCGCCCCGGTCGCGCCCGGAACGTTCGGCACGCTCGTCGCGATCCCGATCGCGTGGCTGCTCGGCCAGTTCCTGCCGACGCTCCTCATCCCGTTCTGCGCGATCCCGCTCTTCTTCGTGGGCTGGTGGGCCTGCGAGGTCACGGGGCGCGACCTCGGCGTCGCGGACCACGGCGCGATGGTGTGGGACGAGGTGGTGGCGTTCCTGCCGCTCGCCGCGTTCGCCATGGCGAGCCCGCTCACCGAGGCGGTCGCCTTCGCGCTCTTCCGCCTCTTCGACGTGTGGAAGCCCTACCCGATCCGCGTGCTCGAGCGCAACGTGAAGGGCGGGCTCGGCGTGATGCTCGACGACGTGGTCGCCGCCTTCTACGCCTACGCGGCGTTCGCCTTCTTCGTCATCGTCGTCTACAAGGGATTCGGATACTCCGGGGCGGTGCCCGGCCCGCCGGGGCC
Organism: Usitatibacter sp.; assembly: GCA_035465975.1. GTDB lineage: Bacteria > Pseudomonadota > Gammaproteobacteria > Burkholderiales > Usitatibacteraceae > Usitatibacter. Next base: position 989 of record DATIVM010000540.1, on the reverse strand, counting down.
GTTGCGATGACCCGCTGGCCCTACCCGCGCATCTTCGCGCACCGCGGCGGCGGCTCGCTCGCGCCCGAGAACACCCTCGCCGCCTTCCGCCTCGGGCAGTCGCTCGGCTACGCCGCGCACGAGTTCGACGTGAAGCTCTCGAAGGAGGGGGTCGCGATCCTGCTCCACGACCCGACCCTCGAGCGCACGACGAACGGGCAGGGACGCGCGGCCGACCTCACCTGGGAGGCGCTGCGCAAGCTCGACGCGGGAAGCTGGCACTCCGACGAATTCCGCGGCGAGCCGCTCGCGACCTTCGAGGAGGTGGCGCAGCTGCTGCGCTCGAAGGGCACGCTCGCCAACGTCGAGATCAAGCCCACGCCCGGGCTCGAGCGAGAAACCGGCGAGCGGGTCGCCCGGCTCGCGGCGCAGCTCTGGGCGGGGGCCGGGGTGCCGCCGCTCCTCTCGTCGTTCTCGTTCGAGGCGCTCATGTCGGCGAAGGCCGTCGCGCCGCAATTGCCGCGCGGCTGGCTCGCGAGCCGGTTCTCGGAGGAGGATTGGGACCGGATGGCGGCGCTGGAAGCGGTCTCGGTGCACACGAACCACACCAAGCTCGAGCCGGCCAACATCCCGAGGCTGCACGCGAAGGGCTATCGCGTGCTCGCCTACACGGTGAACGATGCGTCGGCCGCGGAGCGCCTCTTCGCGGCCGGCGTCGACGGGCTCTTCACGGACAACCTGCGGGAGTTCGCCGTGCGCTTCCCCGAGGCGATCCGCGCGCCCGCCTGAGCGCGGCCCTAGGAGGCCGCGCGGCCGGCGAGCGTGGGTGTCGCGAGCTTCTGGCCCTTGCGCGCCTCCACGGCCGGCTGGATCCCGGCGACGAGGCGGGCGACGATCTCGCGCAGCGCGAAGAGGTCCTCGAAGAACCGCAAGGGCGGTCCCGCGTGAAGCTCCCTCAGCATGCGTTCGATGCGGACGTTATTCATGTTCTGCGTCTCCACGGTGTGCGC
>DATIVM010000539.1:0-5760 GCA_035465975.1 Usitatibacter sp. | reverse complement strand
CGGCTCACGATGCCGTAGAGGCTGCGCGGCGCCACGAGGACGTCCGCGGGGCTCGCGCCGTAGGCGTTGTAGTTGAGGCTCGCGCCGAGCTCCTGCAGATCGGCGAGGCGCTTCGCATCGAGGGCGAGCGGCTCGGCGAGCGAGCGCGCGGTCGCGGGCAGGTTGTCGCCGAAGGCGCCCACCACGGCCCAGGGGCGGAAGCGCCCGCCGAGGTGCCGGTCCACGATCGCGCTCGTGCAGGTTCCGCGCGCCGGATCGATCGCCGCCTTCAGCCCCGGATGGCGCGGGATCTCGCCCGCGTAGTGGTGATCGAACCATTGCACGTTCGCGCCGCGCCCGAGGAGCGCCATGAGCGCCGCGCGGTTGCGGTCGAGCGAGACGTCGAGGACCGTCACGAGGTCGCCGGCGGCCGCGGGCACCGCGGCCACGAGCTCGATGTCGCGCTTCAACCCGGTGAAGAGCTCGGAATCGAGCGGGTCGGCGAGGCGCAGCTGGTGCAGCGCGCAGATGCCGTCGGCGTCGCCGTTGAAGACGTCGAAGTAGCGCATCGCATCAGTGTCGCATGGGACGCAGTCGCCGGGCGACGGCGGTGCACGCCTCGCGCATCCCCTCCTCGTCCTCGGTGTCGAACGCCACCGCGTGCGCCGCCTCGTCGCGCGCGAGCGGCTCGGCGCGGCTGCGCTGCAGCTCGAGCACCGCGAGATCCGCTTCCGAGGCGTCCGTGCCGCCGCTCGCGCGCCGCGCGAGGCGCGCGCGCAGCGCCCGATCCGAGGCCACGCAATCGGCGATGGTGTAGGAGGCGCCCGCGGCGCTCGCGAGCGCGCGGAACGCGTCGCGATCGGCGCGGCGCAGGAACGTGGCGTCGACGATCGCCGGATACCCCGAGGCGAGCACCCAGGAGGCGAGCTCCGCGAGCCGCGCGTAGGTGAGCCGGTCCTCGCGCGAGGTGTAGAGCCCGGCGCCGGGGGAGGAGCGGCTGCGCGCCGCGGGCTCGAGCCCATGGCGCCGCTTGCGCTCGACGTCGGAGCGCACGCGCACCGCGCCGAACGCCTCGAGGAGCCGCTGCGCTACCGAGGTCTTGCCGGAGCCCGACAGGCCGTGCATGAGGATCAGCGCCGGCCGCGCGCGATGGGCGAGGCGCCGCGCGAGCGCGAGGTACGAGGCGAGCTCGCGCTCGGCCTCGGCGCGCGCCGCGGCATCGAGCCCCGGCTCGTGCGCGCGGATGCACGCCACCTTCGCCCGCACCATGGCGCGGTAGACGGCGTAGAAGCGCAGCAGCCGCAGCCCCGGATAGTCGCCCGACTCCTCCAGCCAGCCGTTGAGGAAGCGCGCCGCGAGCCCGGCGAAGCCGCGGCGCTCGAGGTCCATCACCACGAAGGCCGCCTCGCTCATCACGTCGATCCAGCGCAGGCGCGGGTCGAATTCGAGGGCGTCGAAGAGGACCGGCGCGCCGTCGAGGCGCACCACGTTGCCGAGGTGCAGGTCGCCGTGGCATTCGCGCACGAACCCGTCGACGTGGCGCTCGGCGAGGAGCGGGGCGAGCGCATGGTGCTCGGCGAGCGTCCATTCGCGCAGGTCGTCGAGGATCCGGAGCCGCGCTTCGGCGTTTTCCCGTGCCTCGATGTCGTGGAAGTTGTCGAGCGCGTCGGCGAGCACCCGCTCCGGCGTGCCGTAGCCGCTCCCCGCGTCGGCTCGCGCGGCCTCGCCGTGGAAGCGCGCCACCGCCCGCGCGAGCGCATCGACGTCCGGCGCGCCGAGGCGCCCGGCGCGCGCCAGGCGATCGAAGAGGAGGTCCTGGTCGAAGCGGCGCATGCGCACGGCGTATTCGATCGCCGGGCCCGTGCCTCCCACGACGGGCGAGGCGGCCGTGCCCGTGATCCGCACCACGTCGAGGTAGAGCTGCGGCGCCGTGCGGCGGTTCAGGCGCAGCTCCTCCTCGCAATCGCGGCGGCGCGCCTCGAGGGTGGAGAAATCGAGGAAGGCGAGGCGGACGGGCTTGCGGATCTTGTACGCGTGCTCGCCCGCGAGGAGCACGAAGGAGATGTGCGTCTCGACCACCTCGACGCGCTCCACCGCATGGGGATAGCAGCCCGGCGAGCGCAAGGCCTCGACGAGGCTCCTCGTCGCGCGCTCCGGCGCCTCGGTCGCGCGGCGCGCCGGCGCCGCCGCGGAAATCGTCGAGTCCATCCGACCCCCTCGTGTCCACGGTACGCGCGGGCCATCGGCGCCGGTTGATCCCCGTCAAGTGCCGCCGGGCCCCGCGTCCCAGAATGAATTCGACAGCCAGCCGAGGGAAACATGCCGTTCCGCGACCGCATCGACGCCGCCCGCCAGCTCGCCGCCGAACTGCAGCGCTACGCCCCGGACCATCCGGTGGTGCTCGCGGTGCCGCGCGGCTCGGTTCCCATGGGGGAGACGATCGCGCGCGAGCTGGGCGGCGACCTGGACGTGGTCCTGGTCCGCAAGCTGCGCGCGCCGTTCAACCCGGAATTCGCCGTGGGATCGATCGACGAGGGCGGCTGGTCCTACATCGCCGACTACGCCGCGGGCGCGGGCGCCGACGAGGCGTACCTGGAGCGCGAGAAGCGCGAGCAGCTCGAGATCCTGCAGCGCCGGCGCGCCTCCTACACGCCGGGGCGCAAGCCCCTGCCGCTCGAGGGCCGGGTCGCGATCGTGGTGGACGACGGCCTCGCGACCGGCGCGACGATGGTCGCGGCGCTGCACAGCGTCGCGGCGCGCAAGCCCCGCAAGCTCGTCTGCGCGGTGCCGGTCGCCTCGCGCGAGGCGCTCGGCAAGATCGCGCCCTACGCCGACGAGATCGTGTGCCTCGAAACGCCCGAGGATTTCCACGCGGTGGGCCAGTTCTACGAGGACTTCCCGCAGCTCGGCGACGCCGAGGTGGCCCAGATCCTGCGCGCCGGCACGCGCCCGACCCTGGAGCCGTCGGCATGACGATGGTCCAGCTTCGCCCCGCCCCGCGCGCCGAGCCGCGCCCCGCGCCGTCCGGCATCGCGATCCCGGGCGAGAACCGGCAGATCGCGGAGCGGCTGCTCGAGGCCTCGCACCTGCTGCAGGCGCAGGGCGCGAGCCCGTACCGCGCGAGCGCCTATCGCAACGCGGCCGATGCGGTCGCGCGCCATCCGCGTGCGCTGCGGTCGATCTATGAAGAGGACGGCGTGCGCGGCCTCGACGCGATTCCCCGCGTGGGCCTCGGCATCGCCTCGGCGATCGCGGAAATGCTCGCCACCGGCCGCTGGGCGCAGCTCGAGCGGCTGCGCGGCACCGCGGATCCGGAGAAGCTGCTGCAGAGCGTGCCGGGCCTCGGGCCCGGATTCGCGCGCCGCATCCACGACGAGCTGCACGTCGATTCGCTCGCGGCGCTCGAGGCCGCGGCGCACGACGGCCGGCTCGAGCGGCTGCCGGGCGTGGGCTCGCGGCGCGCCGCGGGATGGCGCGCGTGGCTCGGCGACACGCTCGGCCGCGTCGGCACGGTGCCCTCGATGCGGCGCGAGCCCGGCGCCGAGGAGCCCCCGGTCGAGGCGCTGCTCGACGTGGACCGCGAATATCGCGAGAAGGCGGCGGCGGGAACGCTGCGCCTCATCGCCCCCCGGCGCTTCAACCCGGAGCACGCCGCGTGGCTCCCGGTGCTTCACACCCGGCGCGGCCCGTGGCACTTCACCGCGCTCTATTCCAATACCGCGCTCGCCCACAAGCTGGGCCGCGTGCACGACTGGGTCGTCGTCTACTTCTACGACGGCGACGAGGTCGAGCGCAGCCGCACCATCGTCACCGAGACCCGCGGCGGCCGCGCGGGACGGCGCGTGGTGCGCGGGCGCGAGGCGGAGTGCCTTCCCCACGACAACGACTGAACGGCGATCCCACCATGCAATCGACGCAGATCACGCTGCACAACATCCGCCGCTCGCCGGCGCTCTCGGCCCGCATCCGCGAGCTCGCCGAGCGCCTCGAGACCCACCATCCCGAGATCCTCAACATTCGCGTCGCCGTGTCGCACGAGACCGGGCCGAGCCGCAAGGGCGGCCCCTTCTCGGTGGTCCTGCGCGTGCGCATCCGCGGCCACGAGCTGGTGGCGAGCCGCGAGAGCGACGAGGACGTGTACGTGGCGCTGCGCGACGCCTTCCTCGCCATGCGCCACCAGCTGGTGCAGGCGGTGGAGGCCGCGCGCGCCGCCGCCCGGGCCCCCGCGAAAATCGTTCCCGAGGTGCAATCATGAAGACCGGCCGTTCCCAGTTCCGGATGTTCCGCAAGGAGCAGCTCATGGACGCGATCCGCGAGGACAGCTATCGCGAGAACGAGAAGCTGCCCGAGCCGACGCGGTGCCCGAAATGCGGCGCGACGTACCTGCAGGGGCGCTGGACCTGGTCCAAGGCGCCCGAGGACGCGCACCTGCACAAATGCCCCGCGTGCCAGCGCATCGAGGACGAATTCCCCGGCGGCTACGTGACGCTCAAGGGCGAGTTCCTCCCCGAGCACCGGACCGAGATCCTGAACCTGGTGAAGGCCCGCGAGGCGCGCGCGAAGGAGGAGCATCCCCTGCAGCGCATCATGGGGGTCGAGAACGTGGCCGACGGCATCCTGGTGAAGACCACCGATGCCCACCTCGCACGCGGCATCGCGATGGCCGTGCACGAGGCCTTCAAGGGCACGCTCGACATGACCTACAACAAGGGCGAGAACCTGCTGCGCGCGACCTGGAAGCGGTAAGGGGACGGACCCCGATCAGAGCGGCTCCGGCAGCGCAGCCGCCGCCCGCGGCTGCGGGATCTCGGCGATCATGCAGTCGGTGGTGAGGATCAGCCCCGCCACCGACGCCGCGTTCTGCAGCGCCGTGCGCGTCACCTTGCACGGGTCGAGCACGCCCATCTCCACCATGTCGCCGTACTGCCCGGTGAGCGCGTTGTAGCCGAAGCTTCCCGGCGCGCCGAGCACCTTGCTCACCACCACCGAAGGCTCGGCGCCCGCGTTCGCGGCGATCTGGCGCAGCGGCTCCTCGAGCGCGCGGTGGACGATGCGGATGCCGGCGTCCTGGTCGGTGTTCTCGCCGTGCAGGGACTCGAGGCGCGAGCGCGCGCGCAGGAGCGCCACCCCTCCGCCCGGGAGCACGCCTTCCTCCACCGCGGCGCGGGTCGCGTGCACCGCGTCCTCCACGCGCGACTTCTTCTCCTTCATCTCCATCTCGGTCGCCGCGCCCACCTTCACGACGGCGACGCCGCCGGCGAGCTTGGCGATGCGCTCCTGCAGCTTCTCGCGGTCGTAGTCGCTCGTCGCGGCCTTCAGCGCCTCGCGCAGCTCCGCGATGCGCGCCTCGATCTTCTTCGGATCGCCCGCGCCGCCGATGATCGTCGTGGCATCCTTGTCCACCTCGATGCGCCGCGCGCGCCCGAGGTCGGCGATCTTCGCGTTCTCGAGCTTGAGGCCGGCCTCCTCGGCGACCACCTTGCCGCCGGTGAGGATCGCGAGGTCCTCGAGCATCGCCTTGCGGCGGTCGCCGAAGCCCGGAGCCTTCACCCCGAGGATGTTCAGCGTGCCGCGCAGCTTGTTCACGACGAGGGTTGCAAGCGCCTCGCCATCGACATCCTCGGCGATGATGAGCAGGGTTTTTCCCACCTGAACCAGTTTCTCAAGCAAAGGCAGGATGTCTGCAATGGCCGAAATTTTCTTGTCCGTGATGAGGATGTACGGATTCTCGAGCGCCGCTTCCATGCGGTCGGCGTTGGTGATCATGTAGGGCGAGATGTA
>DATIVM010000538.1:0-1615 GCA_035465975.1 Usitatibacter sp. | reverse complement strand
GGCAAGGGCAGCGATGCCCACAAGGCCGCGGTGACGGGCGACACGGTGGGCGATCCCTACAAGGACACCGCCGGCCCCGCCGTGAACCCGCTCATCAAGATCATCAACATCGTGGCGCTGCTCATCGTGCCGCTGCTGGTGCGCTGAGCGCCTCGCCGCTTCGCGAAAAGGGCCGCCTCGCGCGGCCCTTTTTTGCTAGGACGGGAAACGCAGATGAACGCAGATGAAACGCGGATGAACGCAAATGAAACCCGTGAAGGGTTTCGTGCACGTTGGCACGTAGCGCGAAATTGGCACGAACGTCCTGCGTTGCTTTATCTGCGTTCATCCGCGCTTCATCTGCGTTCATCTGCGTTCCCAGGCCTTTGGGCCGCGTCACTCCCCGCCGCATGAAAGTCCTCGTCCTCGGAGCCGGCGTCGCCGGCGTCGCCGCCGCGTGGTACCTCCGCGAGGACGGCCACGAGGTGACGGTGCTCGAGAGGAACGACGCGGTCGCGCTCGAGACGAGCTTCGCGAACGGCGGCCAGCTCTCCTACAGCTACGTGGCGCCGCTCGCGAGCCCCTCGGTGATCCCGAAGATCCCGCCGTGGCTGCTGCGCCGCGACGCGCCGCTCAAGTTCGTGCCGGAATGGAACGCGCACCAGTGGCGCTGGATCCTCGCCTTCCTCGCCGCCTGCAACCGGAGGCAATCGGACCTCACGACGCAGCGCTTGCTCCGCCTCGCGTTCTACAGCCGCGCGCTGATGCACGAGCTGGTCGCGGTGCATGCGCCGGATTTCGGCTACGTACGCAACGGCAAGCTGGTCGTGCATTCCGATCCCGCCTCGTTCGCGTCCGCGAAGCGGCTGCTCTCCTACCAGGCGAGCCTCGGCTGCGAGCAGGAGGCGCTCGATGCGGCACGCGCCGTCGAGGTCGAGCCGGCGCTCGCGGCGATGAAGTCGCGCATCGCGGGCGCGATCTACACCCCGAGCGAGGACGCGGGCGACTGCTTCAAGTTCGCGAACGAGCTCGCGCGGCGGATGACCGCGGGGCCGAACGCCGTGCGGCTGCGCTTCGGGGTGACGGTGCAGCGGCTGCTCGCGACCGGGAAGCGCGTGATCGGCGTGGAGACGAGCCAGGGCGTGTTCGAGGCGGACCGGTACGTGCTCGCGCTGGGGACGGGCGCGCCGGCGCTCGCGAGGCCGCTCGGCATCCGCATCCCGGTGTATCCCCTCAAGGGCTACAGCCTGACGCTGCCGATCGTGAACGAGGCGGCGGCGCCGCGCATCAGCGTGACCGACTACCAGCGCAAGGTCGTGTACGCGCGGCTCGGGAACGAGCTGCGCGTGGCGGGCATGGCGGACCTCGCGGGCCGCGCGCCCACCATCGACACGGAGCGCATCGCCCAGCTGGTCGACGAGGTGCGCGCGACCTTTCCCGACGCGAGCGATTTCTCGCGCCTGCAGCCCTGGTGCGGCATGCGGCCGGCGACGCCGCGCGGCACGCCGGTGCTCGGCGCCACGCCCTATCCGAACCTGCTCCTCGACGCGGGCCACGGCGCGCTCGGCTTCACGCTCGCGCTTGCGACCGGCCGCATCCTCGCCGATCTCGTCGCCGGGCGCCGCCCCGAGGTGCC
>DATIVM010000537.1:0-5229 GCA_035465975.1 Usitatibacter sp. | reverse complement strand
ACGTGGTGCATTTCCACCTCGACTACCTCCATTTCCCGGTGGTGCGCCTGGCCGCCCTCCGGAGCCTCACGACGCTGCACGGCCGGCTCGACATCCCCGATCTCGCTCCGCTCTTCCGCCGCTACGCCGACATGCGGCTCGCCTCGATCTCGGATGCGCAGCGCCGCCCGCTGCCGTGGGCGTCGTGGCTGGGCACCGTGCACCACGGCCTGCCGAGGGACCTGCTGCCTTCCGGCGACGGCCGGGGCGGCTACCTCGCCTTCCTCGGCCGCATCTCGCCCGAGAAGCGGCCCGACCGCGCGATCCGCATCGCGCGCCGCCTCGGCATGCGGCTGCTCATCGCGGCGAAGATCGAGAAGGTGGACCTCGCGTACTACGAATCGGTCGTGAAGCCGATGCTCTCGGAGCCGGGCGTGGAATTCGTGGGCGAGATCGGCGAGCGCGACAAGGCGAAGTTCCTCGGCGACGCCGCCGCGCTCCTCTTCCCGATCGACTGGCCCGAGCCCTTCGGCCTCGTCATGATCGAGTCCATGGCGTGCGGCACGCCCGTGCTCGCCTTCGACTGCGGGTCGGTGCCGGAGGTGATCACGCCGGGCGCGAGCGGCTGGATCGTGTCGAGCGAGGACGAGGCGGTCGCGGCGCTCGGGAGGCTCGCTGCGTTCGACCGCGCGGCGTGCCGCCGCGAGTTCGAGGAGCGCTTCACGGCCGAGCGCATGGCGCACGACTACCTGCGCCTGTACCGCAAGCTCAGCCTGCATCCCGGGCGCGCTTCGGCGGTGCGCCGCGCCGCGGCATGAAGGACCGCACGCCCCTCGAGGACGCGATCCGGGTCGGCGACCGGTGGTACGTGCTCGCCACCTCGTCGCGCGAGGGCGACCCGGTCCGCGTCCTCAAGTACGGGGAGAGCTTCGCGCTCTTCGACCGCTTCGGCGACATGCCGCGTGCCGGCAGCGGGGAGCACGGCCTCTACCACCAGGGCACGCGCTTCCTCTCCCGCTACGAGCTGCGCGTGAACGGCCAGCGCCCGATCCTGCTGCACTCGAGCGCGCGGCGCGACAACAGCGCGCTCGGCGTGGACGGGACCAATCCGGACCTGCAGGAGGACGGGCGCCTCACCGTGAAGGGGATGGTGCACGTGGCGCGGAACTGGGCGCTCCTGGAAGCCACGTGCCACGAGCGCGTGCGGATCGCCAACTACGGCCAGGAGCGCGTGCGGTTGCGCCTCGCATTCGACTTCGCGGCCGACTACGCGGACATCTTCGAGGTGCGCGGCTACGATCGCTCGCGGCGCGGCGCGGACCTGCCGGCGCAGGTGGAGCGCGAGCGCGTGACGCTCGCCTATCGCGGCCTCGATCGCGTCGAGCGGCGCACCGCGATCGAGTTCTCCCGGCCTCCCGCCCGCCTCGCGGCCGACCGCGCGGAGTTCCTGCTCGATCTTGCACCGCGGGAACGCTTCGAGATGGACGTGCGCATCGCGTGCGATCCCGCCGACGAGGCCCGGAGCGCCGGCTACGCCGGCGCCGCGCGCCTCGTGGAGGAGAAGCTGCGCCGCGGGCGCGGCGCCTCGGCGCAGTCGATGAACGAGCAGTTCGACGACTGGATGGAGCGCTCCGCCGCGGACATCACGATGCTCACCGCGGGAAACCCGCAGGGCTGCTTCCCGTACGCGGGCGTGCCCTGGTACAGCGTGCCCTTCGGGCGCGACGGCATCCTCACCGCGCTGCAGTACCTGTGGGCCGAGCCCGGCATGGCGCGCGACGTCCTGCGCTTCCTCGCCGGCACGCAGGCGACCGAGGTGCGCCCCGAGCAGGACGCGGAGCCCGGCAAGATCGTGCACGAGATGCGCAAGGGAGAGCTCGCGAACCTCGGCGAGATCCCCTTCGGCCGCTACTACGGCACCATCGACGCGACGCCGCTCTTCGTGGTGCTGGCGGGCGAGTACCACTGGCGCACGGGCGACGACGCGACGCTCGAGGCGATCTGGCCCAACGTCGAGCGCGCGCTCGAGTGGATGGACCGCTACGGCGACCGCGACGGCGACGGCTACATCGAGTACGAGCGCCGCAGCGAGAGGGGGCTCGTGAACCAGGGCTGGAAGGATTCCGAGGACTCCGTGTTCCATGCGGACGGCCGGCTCGCCGAGGGACCCATCGCGCTCTGCGAGGTGCAGGGCTACGCGTACCTCGCCCGCGTGCACGCCGCGCGCCTCGCGCACGCCCTCGGCCACGCGGAGCGGGCCGCGGCGCTGGAACGGCGGGCGCGCGAGCTGCAGGCGAGCTTCGAGCGCGACTTCTGGTGCGAGGACCTGGGCACCTACGCGCTCGCGCTCGACGGCGCGAAGCGCCCGTGCCGCGTGCGCACCTCGAACGCGGGCCACGTGCTCTGGAGCGGCATCGCGCGGCCCGATCGCGCGCGGCGCGTCGGCGAGACCCTGCTCGCGCCCGACTCGTTCTCCGGCTGGGGCGTGCGCACGGTGGCGCGCGGCGAGGCGCGCTACAACCCGATGTCCTACCACAACGGGTCGGTGTGGCCGCACGACAACGCGATCGTCGCCATGGGCCTCGCGCGCTACGGCATGAAGGAGAAGAGCGTGCGCATCGCGAGCGCGCTCTACGACGCGAGCCTCTTCATGGACCTGCATCGCCTGCCCGAGCTCTACTGCGGCTTCGAGCGGGTGCACGCCGGCGAGGGGCCGACCCTCTATCCGGTCGCCTGCTCCCCGCAGGCCTGGGCCGCGGCGAGCGCGTTCTACCTGGTGAAGGCCTGCCTCGGCCTCTCCTTCCGGCCGGACGAGCCGCGCATTCGCTTCCTGCACCCGATGCTGCCCGGCTTCCTCGAGCGCCTGAGGCTCGTGGACGTGCGCGTGGGCGATGCGGTGGTGGACGTGCAGTTCGAGCGCAACGGCAAGGAAGTGGGCGTGAACGTGATGCGCAAGCAGGGCGAGATCGAGGTGTCGGTGGTGCTTTGAGGAACGCGCCCGCGGCGAGCGTGAGAAACTAGCGCCATGGCCGCCCCGCCCGACGCCCGCGCACTCACGCGAGAGCTCCTCGCTTTCAACACGATCAATCCCCCCGGGATGGAGCGCGCCTGCGCGCGCCACCTCGGCGCGATGCTGGAAGCGGCGGGCTTCCGCGTGGCCTACCACGAGTTCGCGCAGGCGCGCACCAGCCTCGTCGCGCACATCGGCGTGCGGGACGGGAAGCCGCCCATCTGCTTCACCGGCCACATCGACATCGTGCCGCTGGGGAGCGCCCCGTGGACCCGCGACCCGTTCGCCGGGGAGACCGACGGCGACCGCCTCTACGGGCGCGGCTCGACCGACATGAAGAGCGGGATCGCCGCCTTCGTCGTCGCCGCGATCGAGCTCGCCGCGGATCTCGCACGCGGGCCGGGGCTCCTCCTCGTCATCACGGCCGGCGAGGAGATCGGCTGCGAGGGCGCCAAGTTCCTCGCCGATCGCAAGCTCCTCGAGCGCGCGGGCGCGATCGTGGTCGCGGAGCCCACCGGCAACTATCCGTACGTCGGCCACAAGGGCCTCGCATGGTTCGAGGTGGAGACGACCGGCGTGACGGCGCACGGCTCGATGCCGGAGCTCGGCGAGAACGCCATCGTCAAGATGGCGCGCGTGATCGACGATCTCGGCGGCTACCGCTTCCCGGTCGACGCGCACGACGTGATGGGACGGCCGACGCTCAACGTCGGAACCATCCGCGGCGGCCTCAACACGAACTCGGTGCCGGATCGCGCGACGATCACCGTCGACACGCGGACCGTGCCCGGCATCGACCACGGGCACCTGTGCGAATCGCTGCAGCGGCTCCTCGCGCCGCGCGGCGCGCGCGTGCGGCGCATCGTCGACACGCCCTCGCTCTACACCGATCCCGCGAACGAGTGGGTGCAGGAGGTGTTCGAGGCGTGCACGCCGTACCTCGAGGGCCGTCCCACGCCGAAGACCATCACCTTCTCCACCGACGGCGCGGACCTGAAGCGCGGGTTCGGCGGCGCGGTGCCGGCGGTGATCCTCGGCCCCGGCGAGCCCGGCCTCGCGCACCAGACCGACGAGTGGTGCTCGATGTCGCGCATCGAGCAGTCGACGGAGCTCTTCCGCGCGCTGATGCGGCGCTGGAACGGCGCCTAGATCGACACCGCGACCTTCGACGCCATCACGACGAGGACCAGCGCGAAGATCCTGCGCAGCCGCGCCGCCGGCAGCCGGTGCGCGAGCCGCGCGCCGAAGGGCGCGAGCAGCATGCTCGAGGCGGAAATGCCGACGAGGGCCGGGAGGTAGACGAATCCCACGCTCCAGCGCGGGAGCCCCGCGACGCTCCATCCGGCGGCCGCGTAGCCGATGGAGCCGGCCGCGGCGAGCGGGAACGCGAGTGCGGCGACGGTGCCGATCGCGCGGTGCGTGCTCACGTTGCACCAGGTGAGGAACGGCACGCCGATCGCGGCGGCGCCTCCGCCGAAGAGTCCGGAAATGACGCCGACGAAGAAGCCCGCCGCCGCGAGCCCGCCGCGCCGCGGCAGCTCGCGCGTCGCCTTCGCCTTGAGCCCGAGCACCATCTGCAGCGTGATGAAGAGCGTGATCGCGAGGAAGACGTACTTGAGGAACGCGGTGGGCATGAAGCGAGCGAGCGCCGCGCCGCCGAGCGATCCGGCGAGCAGCCCCGGCGTCATGAGCTTCACGACGCCCCAGTCGACCGCGCCGTGCTGGTCGTGCGTGCGCAGGCTGGAGAAGGAGCCGGCGAGCATCGCGCCGAGGGAGGTCGCGATCGCCATGTGCATCACGTACTCGGCGGGGAACGCGTGCGCCGAGAACATGAGCGCGAGGGACGACACGATGATGATGCCGCCGCCGATGCCGAGCAGCCCCGACAGGAACCCCACGACCGCGCCGATGGCGAGGTAGGCGACGAGCTCGAGCATCGACGAGGTCCGCGCGGCGCTAGCCGCCGGGGAGCTCCGGGCGGCTCGAGCCGCCGATCATTTCCAGGACGAAGCGCCATTCCTGCGGCGTCACCGGCGTGATGGAGAGCCGGTTCCCGCGCCGCAGCACCGCCATGTCCTGCAGCTCGCGATAGCCGCGCATCTCCTCGAGCGGCATGATGCGCGTCTTCTTCACGAGCTCCACGTCGACGTTCAGCCAGCGCGGCGCCTCGCGCTTCGATTTCGGGTCGTAGTACGGGCTCTTGCGGTCGAACTGGCTCTCGTCGGGGTACGCGGCGCTCG
>DATIVM010000536.1:0-7910 GCA_035465975.1 Usitatibacter sp. | reverse complement strand
CAGTTGCGCCGATGCGATCGCGCTCCTGCTGAACCGCAACGGCGTCGACGCAGCCTCGACGTACGACGGGCGCGAGGCGATCGTGCTCTCCGAGCGCTTGCGCCCCAACGCGGTGGTGATGGATCCGCAGTTGCCGGTCGTGCCGGGGCTGGAGGCGGCGCGGGAGCTGCGGCGCAGGCTCGGCCGCGGGCTGCGCCTCGTCGCCTACACCGCCCACCCGTCCGCCGTCGACCGCGCGTGCCTGGTCGAGGCGGGCTTCGACGCCTGGGTCCCGAAGAGCGCCGATCCGCTCGAGCTGCTGCGCGTGATGGGGCCCGCGATCCACGACATCGTCGTCAAGTCCATCGGCGCGAGCGTGCGGCAGATGCGCAACCAGCTCACGCTCGCCGCCTCGCTCCTCGAGCACGCGGACGTCGCGGCGGACGCGGGCGTGCGGCGTGGCATCCGGAATTTCCTCTTCGCGCGCATCGAGAACGTCGTCGCGTCGATGTCGCACCTGCCCATCGCCACGGGCGAGCGCACGGAGCTGTGGTCGGAGGTGGAGGCGCTTCGCGAGCGCGTGCAGCGCTACGGCGCCGATTAGGCGGGGCTACGTTTCGGAGGGAACGGTGCGCCGCGACGCTTCCATCACCGGCGTCGCCGTGGGGTCGCGCAGGTCGTAGCGCGGCCAGAGCGTCGCGGCCACCTCGCAGATCAGCGCGTCGCATCCGTTCACGCACGGGGCCGGCGTGCCGATGCGCCAGTTGGCCGAGACCTCGTCGGGCCGCTCGATCAGGTAAGGGAGCGGCATCCTGCACTGGCAGTCCGTCTTGCGCCGGGCACGCAGGTCATCGTTCAGGAGCTTGTAGAGCGCGCCGGGGCTGATCGCCTGTCTTTTCATTTCGGGTCCACGCATCAGGATCAAGAGCATACGGGCGGTAGCCGATTCCCGATGTAGGGGGCGGGCGCGGCGTCCCGTAGGACTGCGCCGACAGGGACCGGGGAGCGTTCAGGCCGAGCGGCGCGGCAGCGCCTCGCGCACGTTCGTCTCGGTGACGATTTCCGAGAGGCGCGTCGAGGCCTCGGTGAAGAAGGCGGCGAGCGCCTGGACGAGCCGCGCGGACGCATCGAGCTTGTCGCAGTAGTGGCCGACGAGGTCGAACGCGTAGCTGGAGACGTCGCTCGCGCAGCGCAGGGCGCGCGGCCGGCAGCGCGCCGGAAGCATGGCGAGCTCGAACGTATCGAGGCCCGCCAGGTAGTCGGTCGCGACCTGCACCACTTCCTTCTCGGTCGATGCCGTGCGCAGGCGGTCGAGCCAGGGGAGGGAAGTCACGGGCGGGCTCCTTCCTGCGCGGCAGGCGCGTTAACGTTCGGCCGATTATAGATTAACGCACGGTAAGGCGCCGCAATTTCGTGTCCGCCGCCGTCCCACGCCCCGACGCGGCGAGCGCCGCTGGACGCGCCGCGTCCGGGCCGCGACGCTGGAGTCTCGGATTGACCAGCGTGAGGAGAGAGCGATGAGCGACGACAGGACCAACCGCGGCGCGCCCGACCGCGACCGCATCGACCTGAACGATCCCGACGAGGTCCGCAACTGGACCGAGTCGCTCGGCGTGAGCCGCGAGGAGCTGCAGCGCGCCGTCGCGGCCGCCGGCGATCGCGCGGACAAGGTACGCGAATACCTGCGCGGCGAACGCCGGCAGTGAGGAACGCGGGCGCGGAGGGCTTCAGCCCGTCCGCGCTTCGCGCCCGCCGCGGAAGGGCACGTCAGGCATGCGCGGTCCCTCCCGCGCGATGCTCGACCGCGGACTTGAAGCGCACCAGGTCCTCGTCCATCTCGCTCTTCGGGTCGCGCCCGAAGGCCTGCGCCACCGCCTGGCCGACGGCGCCCGCGATCGGGATGTAGCAGAGCGTCACCTCGACGCGCGTGCCGTCGCCTTCGGGCCGGAAGCGCACGCTCCCGGCGTTGTCGACCTCGGAGCCGGGCAGCGAATGCCATTCCATCTCGCGCTTGTCCTCGAGGGCGTGGGTCTCCGAGTCCCACTCCACGGGGACGTTCGCCGGCCCGTCCACCACCCAATGGTGGCGATTGGCGCCGAGCGGCCGGACCTCGCGCACGTGCGACATCCACTTCGGAAAATCCTCGATGCGCCAGTCGCGGAATGCCTCTTCGGCGGGTGCATCGACGTGGATCGTCTTGCGCACCACCACGCCCTTGCGCCGCGAGCCGATGGCCACCAGCGACTTCACGCCGCGGTTGGTGGCCGCGCGCGCGACCAGCCCGCCGCCGATCGCGCCCAGCGTGAAGCCGCGCACGCCGCCGCGGATCCAGCCCGCGACGGTGAGCCCCGCGCCGATCGCGCCGGCGAGCGAGCGCCATGCGGGGGACCAGTTCTCCTGCATCGGCTCGAGCCGCGGCCCGTCGCGCGCTTCCCCGCCCTGCAGCGACGAGACGCCCTCGGGCGAGTCGTACGCCACGATGCGGTCCTCGACCGACTTCACGCCGCGCACCCGCCTCGCGCACGCGACGATGTCGCGCACCTCGCTCGCAAGGGCCTCGCCCGTGAGGATCGCATGGCCTTGGTCCAACCGGACCTCCACCGCCTGCGGGTGGGACGTGACCCGGCCGAGAGCCGAGCGCACGCGTTCCACGAGGACTTCGTCGTCGACCGGCCCGCGATGGAACCAGCCGCGGACCGAGGCGGCGACGCCGGCCGCGCGATTGCTCGCATCGCGCACCACCTGGTCCCTGCCATGCTGCACCTTGCGCGCGGCGCTCGCGTACTGGTCGCGGATGCGCGCGCGCCGCGAGCGGCCGAGCTGCGGGTCGGCGAGATACATGGCGAGGGCCCCGAGCCCCAGCCCGCCGAGGATCAGGAGGCCACGGCCCCCCGAGCGTTGCCTTTCCTGGATTGCGTTTCCCATGGCGCGCCTCCACTGCAGGATCTGGTGGTACGACCGCGCCGCCGGAGCGGGGGTTCTGCCTACGACGCGTCCACTTGGCGCGGGCCGACGAACCGCCGCTGCCAGGCGTAGAGGTGGTCGCGCCAGCGCTCGAGGCGATAGCCCTGCGCGGCGGCCTTCGCTTCCGTGGCGGCGTCGTCGTAGGCCACCCGGTGGAAGGCGAGCTCGAGCGAGGCGCTGTCGAACACCGCGCATTCGGCGCGCTTTTGCGTGCGCTTGCGCGAGGCGTCCACCGAGCCGGGATTCACGAAGTAGAGCCGGTCGGGGCGCAGCCGCACGCGCTCGTCCGCGGGGATCTCGCGGATCGATTCCGCGTCCACCTCGAAGATGCGCTGCTCGTGGGTGTGGCCGAAGAAGCAGATGCGCGCCTGCGGGAAATCCTCGCGCACGAACGCCGCGTTCTGCGCGATGTGGCGCGCCTGCGTCATGTACTGCTGCACGTCGCGCACCCCGCCGTGGATGAGGAGGATGCGCTCCTCGACCACCCGGTTCGCCGGCAGCGCGCGCAGCTCGCGCGCCGTCTCCGCGGCGAGCGCGCGCCGCGTGCGCTTGAGCGAGTGCATCGCCTTGTTGGAGCAGCGCTCGAATCCGAGGAGCCCCGCGCCGATGAGGTCGTGGTTGCCGGCGATCGAGAGCGCGCCGCGCCGGCGCAGGATCGCCACGCATTCGTCGCCGTCGGCGTTGTAGCCCACGAGGTCGCCCACGCAGAGCAGTCGCCCGGCGCCGCAGGCATCCAGCCGCGCGAGCGCCGCATCCAGCGCCTCGCGGTTGCCGTGGATGTCGCCTAGGACGCCGTAGAGAGCCATTGGCGCAGGAGTGCGAGGAGCCAGCCGGAGCCGCGCGCGGCCTTGCGCGCGATGCGCAGGCGCCACAGGCGCAGCCAGGGGCCGGGATCGTGCCACGCGAAGACGTTGCACACGTGGCGCGAGAACGCGATCGAGCCGAGCCAGCGCGGCCACGTGATCTCGCCGCGGGCGCGCAGCTCGCGGAAGGCGCGGTAGTCGTTCTCGAGCGAGAGCCAGCGCCGGGCGGGGCGCGCGCGCAGCGGCTCCGGGCGGCGGCGCTCGAGGAGGTAGTCGTAGGCGATGCGCATCAGGTTCACGCCGCTGCGCGTGCCGAGGTAGTGCCACAGGTTGAAGCGCGCGTTGATCTCGAGGAGCAGCCAGCGGCCGTCGCGCGGATCGCGCTTGAAGTCCATCTTGAAAGGCCCCTTGAGCGGCAGCCGCGCGGCGATGTCGCGGCCCAGCGCCTCCAGCGACGCGTCCTCCGCGATCTCGATGAACGCGCTCTCGCCGGTGAGCGGCGGATCGGTGCGGATCTTCCGCCCCACGAAGCTCGCGAGCACCGCGCCCTGCTCGTCGGCGAAGCCGTGGAACGACCAGAGCGCGCGGTCGTCGCCGGGGACGTATTCCTGGAACGCGAGCTGGTCGTGGAAGAGCGCGATGACGGGATCGGCCATCGCCTCGGGCCCGTTCGCGAAGATGCGCGCCTTGGCGCCGTCGCGGAAGAGGCGCTCGTGCAGCTGCGAGCCCTTCCAGTCGACCTTCGACTTGGGCTTCACGAGCACCTCGGTCGGCGCCTGGGCGAGGGCGGAAGCGCCGGTGCCCTCCCAGTCGTATTTCCGCGGCACCGGGAGGCGATACACCGCGGCGAGCGCGTGGAAGCGCGCCTTGTCGATGAGCGCCTCGGCGACCGGCGCATCGGCGAGGAGCATCAGGAAGTGGCGCGAGAGGCGCTGGCGGTGCGCATAGACCAGCTTCAGCGCGTCGTCGCTGCCGCACATGAGCGGAACGCGCCGCCCCGCGAAATCGCGCAGGCGCTCGCCGAGGCCGATCAACCGGTCCACCGCGTGGGGTTGGTCGAAGGGCGGCAGCACGGCGGTCGCGCAGCAGTGGCGCGAGGCGAACGCCGGCTCGGCAGGGTCCGAGGAGGCGACCACCGCCGGAATGCCGGCGAGGCCAAGGCAGCGCACCAGGTTCACACCGCCGAGCAGCAAGACCGGGACGGAGCCCGGCTCGAACGGCAGCGGGGCGATCGATGGGGAAGTAGCCATGGAGCGAAGCGCGTGTAGGACGTTTCTGCACTTTAGGACCCTCCGAATACGGTTGCGTGGCGCCCGAAGGCCGCGCGCTGCTCCATCCGGACCATGGACGCCGCCATGCCGGGAAAACATCGACTCGTAGCCTGCAGGCATCCGATTGCCGGAGGCTCCGCATGCTCGTCGCGATCCACCAGCCGAACTTCCTCCCATGGTTGGGCTACTTCGACCGCATGGTGCGCGCGGACCTTTTCGTGCTGCTCGACCACGTGCAGTTCGAGCGCCGCAACTACCAGAACCGCGCGCTGATCCGCCTCGAGGACCAGTCGCGCTGGCTCACGGTGCCGGTGGTCCAGCTCTCGCAGAAGGAGCGCATCGTCGATAAGCGCGTCGACAACCCGGCCGACGAGACGCCGCGCTGGTGGGGGCCGAACAGCTTCAACACGCTGCGCTACGCCTACCGGAAGGCGCCGCACTTCGGCGAGTACGCCCCGCGGCTCAAGGAGATCTTCGACACCCGCTGGGAGAAGCTCGTCGACCTCAACATCGCGACCCTGGAATTCGCGCGCGAGGCGCTCGGCATCCGCACGCCGATGGTGCGCAGCTCCACGCTCGGGGTGGAGGGCCAGCGCTCGGAGCTCCTGCTGAACATCTGCAAGAAAGTGGGCGCGAGCGCCTTCCTCGGCGGCATGGGCGGCTCGCGCGGCTACCTCGACAAGGACGCGTTCGCCGCCGCGGACATGGGCGTGGTGTGGCAGGAATTCCGCCATCCCGCGTACCCGCAATGCGGCGCGGCGCCGTTCATCCCCGGGCTCTCGGTGCTGGACCTGCTCTTCAATTGCGGGACCGCGAGCCGCGAAGTGGCGTGGCCCTCGGCGGTCGGAAGCGATGCGCTCCTTGCAGCCTGAGCACGCGGCGCGCTGGTAC
This sequence comes from Usitatibacter sp., assembly GCA_035465975.1. Taxonomy (GTDB): domain Bacteria; phylum Pseudomonadota; class Gammaproteobacteria; order Burkholderiales; family Usitatibacteraceae; genus Usitatibacter. The sequence goes on along the minus strand of DATIVM010000536.1, from coordinate 2,002 downwards.
GAGGACAAGGTCCGGCGCTTCGGCTTCGACCACCGCGGGCTCGGGTTCCGCAACCGCTCGTCCCAGGAGAAGCGCTTCGAGGCGCTCCTCGCCCTCGGCGACTTCGCGGGCCGGCGCATCCTCGACGTGGGCTGCGGCTTCGGGGATTTCCTCGCGTTCCTCGTCGAGCGCGACATCCACCCGCTCTACACCGGGCTCGACGTATGCGAGCCGATGATCGAGCGTTGCGAGGAGCGCTTTCCGCCGGGCGCCGGGCGCTTCATCGCGGGCGACGTGCTCGACCACGAGCCGGACCAGCCTTACGACTACGTGGTGGCGAGCGGGCTCTTCGGGCTCGATTCGCCGGGCGCGCGCGAGCGCATCGTGCCGACGCTCGAGCGCATGTTCGCGTGGTGCCGCACCGGGGTGGCGGCGAACTTCCTGAGCGCCGCCTACGACCGGCAGGTGGAAGGGCGGATCTACATCGAGCCGCCGAAGGCGCTCGAGGCGGCCCTCGCGCTCACGCCCGCGGTGCGGCTCGACCACAACTACCTGCCCAACGATTTCACCCTGTACGTGTACCGGACGCCCGCCTGGCAGGGCGGGGGAGCGAGGACACCATGAAGAGGGCCTGCGAGACCGAGGTGCGGCCGGCCGGCCAATCCTTTCCGCATCGCTACGCCGGAAAGACCGTGGTGGCCGTCGGCGCGCACCCCGACGACCTCGAGATCGGGATCGGCGGCACGCTCGCGAAGCTGCGGTGCGACGGCGCGCATGTCGTGATGATCGTGGTCTCCATCCCGAAGGACTACGAGGTGCGGTTGGAGGAAGCGAAGCGCGGCGCGCAGATCCTCGGCTGCGAGCTCAAGCTCCTCGTCGAGGACGGGCCGAAGCGCATCGAGGACCTCAAGACCTGCGAGCTGGTGGGGCTGCTCGACGACGCGTTGCGCGAGTACCGCCCCGCCGCGCTCCTCACGCACAGCAGCGTCGACTTCCACAACGACCACCTGCTGGTCTACAACGCGTGCCTGCCGACCCAGCGGCTCGCGTACTTCGATTTCTTCTCCTACCACCCGACCAACTGCCGCCCGGTGCCGATCGCCTTCCACCCGCGCGCGTACGTGGACGTCACCGAGACGATCGACGCGAAGATGCATGCGATCACCGCGCACGCGAGCCAGTTCGGCGGCCGCGGCCTGGACACCGAGATGTACCGCGAGCACGCCCACATGCAGGGCCGCATCATCGGCGTGCCCTACGCGGAAGGGCTGGACGTGGTGCGGATGGTCCTGAGCTGAGGTTGCGTCGTTCCCGCGGAGGCGGGAACCCACCGCTCCTCCCCCGTTTCCCGCCGCATATCGGCGCCCCTGCCTGCGGCAAGGGACGGGCGGTATCATCTACCGCCCATGGCGACCTCCCTGGACGGCTCCCGATTCCCGCGCCCCGCGCGCGGCTTCACGCTCATCGAGATCGTGGTGGTGCTGTTCATCCTCGGCGTGGTGGTCGCCATGGCCGCCGCGCTCACCACGGCGCTCACCGCGTCGCAGAAGCTGTCGACCACCACCACCCGGTTAGCCGCGATCGATAACGCGATCGTGCAGTTCGTGATGCAGACGAAGCGGTTGCCGTGCCCGGCCGATGGAACGCTCGTGTCGACGGACGCGAACGCGGGCCTCGAGACGCCGCGAAGCACTTCCACGGGATGCACGACGAACCAAGCCGGTGGAGTTGTTCCGTGGCGCACGCTGGGGCTAACGGAAACGGATGCGACCGACGGATGGAATCATCGGTTGACCTACCGTATCCAGCCGGGGCTTGCCGCGGACAGCGCGCTGGACATGTCATGGTGCGATCCCGCGGGATCCGGGGGATTGGCCGCAGGTGTCTGCAACAGCGCATGCACATCCGCGACGCCCGCCAACTGCACACCGCCCTCGACATATCTTCAGAACAAGGGCCTTATGGTGAAGAGCATTTCGGGAACCGTGATGATGGACCCGGCTAACGCGCCCTATACGGGCGC
>DATIVM010000535.1:0-6766 GCA_035465975.1 Usitatibacter sp. | reverse complement strand
CGGCGCGGCGACGGCGCGGCTCGCCGCCGCGCGCGGCTACGCGGTATGCGTGAACTATCGCTCCAACCGGGAGGCCGCGGAAGCGGTGGTCGCCTCCATCGCCGCCGGCGGCGGGCGCGCGATCGCGATCGGCGCCGACGTCGCGCGCGAGGACGACGTGCTGCGGCTCTTCGCCGAATGCGAAGGCGCGCTCGGCCCGCTCGCCGCCCTCGTGAACAACGCCGGCATCCTCGAGCGCCACATGCGCGTGGACGAGATGAGCCTCGGGCGCCTCGAGCGCGTGTTCGCCACGAACGTGGTGGGCGCGTTCCTCTGCGTGCGCGAGGCGGTGCGCCGGATGTCGACGCGCCACGGCGGGCGCGGCGGCGCGATCGTGAACGTTTCGTCCGTCGCCGCGACCCTCGGCTCCCCGGACGAATACGTGGACTACGCGGCGTCGAAGGGCGCGATCGACACGCTCACCATCGGCCTCGCGCGCGAGGTCGCGGCCGAGGGCATCCGCGTGAACGCGGTGCGGCCGGGCGTGATCTACACCGGCATCCACGCGAGCGGCGGGGAGCCCGGGCGCGTGGACCGCGTCAAATCGGCGGTTCCGATGAAGCGCGGCGGGGAGCCCGAGGAGGTCGCGCGAGCAATCCTCTGGCTGCTGTCGGAAGAAAGTTCCTACTGCACCGGCGCGCTCCTCGACGTCTCGGGCGGGCGCTGAGGGTTCACGGGCCCCATGATGCTTGTTATCATGGGTCATCCCCCCAGCAGCGCCCATCGTGACTTCGGATCCGCACGACCAGATCGCGGACGACGTTCGCCGCTTCATCCTCACGAGCGTTCCCTCCGTGCCGTTCATGGAGGCGATCCTGCTCTTCAAGGCGCTTCCCGGCCAGGCGGTGGAGACGCGCAGCGTCGCCGAGCGCCTGTACGTGAGCGAAAAGCAGGCGGCATCGCTCGTCGAGCAGTTGTGCGCCGCGCGCATCATCGCGCCCGTCGAGGAGCGGCCCAACGCCCACCGCTTCGCGCCCTCGCCGGAGCTCGCGGCGCTGCTCGACAAGGTGACGCACGCCTACGTGCACAACCTCATCGGGGTCACGCGGCTCATCCACTCGCGCACCGAGCGCATGGCGCAACAGTTCGCCGACGCCTTCAAGATCCGGAAGGACTCCTGAAAATGTCCCCCGTCATCTACACGCTGTGCTCCCTCACCAGCCTCGCGTGCGTCTGGTTCCTGCTGCGCGCGTACAAGCGCACGCGCCACCGGCTGCTCTTCTGGAGCGGACTGTGCTTCCTGCTCCTCACCGTGAGCAACGTGCTCAACATCTTCGACCGGTTCGTCTTCCCGGACACGGACCTCGCGCCCGCGCGCCTGGGCACCGCGCTCGTCGCGGTCGCGCTGCTGCTGTTCGGCCTCATCTGGGAGGGCGAGTGAGGCGATGAACGAGATCATGCTGGGCGCGATCGCCCTCGGCTCCATCGCGGTCTCGCTCTTCTTCTTCCGCTTCTGGCGCAGCACCGGCGACCGGTTCTTCCTGCTCTTCGCGCTGTCGTTCCTCATCGAGGGCGTGAACCGCGTGGCGCTCTACGAGTCGGTGGGCCTCTCGGAGGACGCGCCGGTGTACTACGTGATCCGCCTCGTCGCCTACGGGCTCATCCTCGCCGCGATCATCGACAAGAACCGCGGCCCGCGGCGGCGCGAGTGACGAGCGAGGTCCTCGCCGAGCGCCGCGGGGCGGTCGCCGCGATCGGCTTGCACCGGCCCGAGAAGCGCAACGCGCTCACGGCGGCCATGTACGGGGCGCTCGCCGACGCGGTGCGCGAGGCGGAGGCCGATTCCTCGGTGCGCGTCGTCCTCTTCCACGGCGAGCGCGAGGCGTTCACCGCGGGCAACGACCTGCGCGACTTCCTCGAGAACCGGCCGGCGGGCGACGACGCGCCCGTGTTCCGCTTCCTGCGCACGGTGGCGGGCGCCGCCAAGCCGCTGGTGGCCGCGGTGAACGGGGTCGCGGTGGGCATCGGCACCACGCTGCTGCTGCATTGCGACCTCGTGTATGCCGGCGACGACGCGCGCTTCCAGCTGCCCTTCACGCGGCTGGGCCTGGTGCCGGAGTTCGCCTCCACCTACCTGCTGCCGCTCTGCGCGGGTCAAGCGCGCGCCGCCGAGCTCCTGCTCCTCGCCGAGCCCTTCGATGCCGCGCGCGCCCTCGAGGCCGGCATCGTCACCCGCGTGGTCCCCGCCGCGCAGGCGCTCGATGCGGCGTGGGAAGCGGCGGAGAAGCTCGCGACGCTCCCGCCCGCCTCCGTGCTGCACACCAAGGCGCTCATGAAGCGGGCGCACCGCGTGGCGATCGGCGCGCAGCTCGCCGCCGAGGGCGAGCACTTCCGCCGCATGCTGGGCGAGCCCGCGGCGCGCGAGGCGTTCGCGGCCTTCCTCGGGAAGCGCGCCCCCGATTTCAGGGGCCTGTAGGAAAGGTCCCATATCCGGCGTGGCGCAATCGCCCGGAACCAACGGCCCGGCGCCCGCGCCCAACGAGGGCCGGCGCCGTCGCCGGCATCCGCAACGAGGAGGCTCTCGTGTCGTTCCTGCTCTACCTGATCGGCTTCATCGTCTTCATCGCCGGGCTGGCATGGCTCGCGACGACGCTGGGCATCGCGCAGACCTACATCATGATCGGCGCGGTGATCCTGCTGGGAATCGGCATCTTCAGCGCCGCGGCGCGCACGCGCGCCAAGGACCCGCCGGCGGGGTGAGGCTACAGCAGGTCGAGGCTCCACGAGCCCTTGGCGAACACCTCGAGATGGTCGCCGCGCACGCCCGCGTCGGGAACGCGCGTCCGGCTCGCGGTGGCGCCGAGGTAGAAGGTGGTGCCGATGCGATAGTAGTGCCCGTACACCAGCGACACCGTGCGCGTGTCTTCGTGCGCCGCGACCGGCTGCTCCCACAGCGACGGCGCGCGGCGCACCGCGACCGCCTGCCAGATCGCGCGCAGGCTGTCGCGCGCGCCGAAGTGCCACAGGGCGAGCAGCTGCTGCACGCGCTGCCCGATGATGCGCCGCGAGCCCTCCACGGGCTCGATGCTGTCCACGTAGTCGTTGTCGATCCGGTACTCGACCTCGGCGCGGGCATGGGGGCGCAGGCTCAGCTGCAGCGTGAAGAACGCGCCCTTGCCGATGCGGTTGTTGGCGACGTCGAGCCGGTCGCCGTACGCGAGCTCCGAATGCAGGCGCGCGAGCCACGGGAAGGGATTGCTGTCGATGGAGACGTATCCCTGGTCGCGCTTGCGCAGCCCCCCGTCGGGGCGCACGGCGATGAGGTTGTTCGGGCGGTATTCGACGAGGATCGTGGTGTCGCGCGGCAGGCCCAGGCGCACGCCGAGGAAGGTCTGGCGGTACTGCTCGCTGCCGTCGGGCGCGGTCTTGGACTCGGCGAAGAGGTACGGCGAGACCTCGTTGAAGCGCCCCACCTCGAGGAACTTGCGCGTGGTCTCGCTGTAGAAGCGCCGGTAGCCGTTCTGGCCGATGAAGCCGTTGTCGGCGCGGAACTCGCGCCCCACGTCCTCGAAGTCGAGGTACTGGTCCCAGGCCGGGCCGTGGTGCGTCCAGTCGGCGAGCACCGCGTGGCTCGAGGCGAGCTCGCCCTCGCCGATCGCGCCGTTCACCGCGCGCGCGGTGGTCCAGGAGCCGAGGACCTGCGCGCGCAGGCGGTTCTCGGTGTCCGGGAACCACACCGCGTCGGGACCGGCCACGCGGTTGTACGCGCCGCCGTCGAGGGTGCGGTCGGTGAAGAGCCCGCCCAGCGTGAGCCCATCCCGCTGCCAGCGGCCGCGCGCGAAGGTCGCGAGCGAGTGGAAGTCCTGCGGCGCGAATTGCGTGGCGTAGGTGCCCGGAAGCAGCACGAGTCCGCCGCCCTCGTCGCGCGAGACGAGCACGGTGCCGTCGAAGCGGCCCGAGCGCTGCGTCGCCCGCACGCCCCACGCCGGGTCGGTCACGGAGCGCGTGTAGATCGCCTGCATCGGCGATTGCAGGATGTCGGCGCCCTCGAGGAAGAACGGGCGCTTCTCCGGGAAGAAGAGCGCGAACTGCGTGTTGCCGGCGAGCTGCGGCGTGTCGAGCTCCACCTGCGAGAAATCCGGGTTCACGGTGGCGTCCACGACCACGTCGGCGCGCGGGCGCCACTTGAGGTCGAGGCTCGGGACAACGTCCGTCTCGCGCCGCTCGGGCACGCCGGCCGCGCGGTCGCCGACGGTGCGCACGGTGACGTTGGGAGTGAGCGCGAGGTGGCGCGCCGGCGGGATCTCGAGGCCCGTGAGCGGCTCGTTCAGGCACAGGAAGCAGGTCTGCACCCGCGGCAGCGGGCTCGAGGCCATCGTGTAGCGCTGCTCGCGCGGCCAGTTGCGGTAGACGAGCACGCTCCATTGCGCCGACGGCGGATCGGTGTAGCGCAGCGACGAGAACGGGATGCGGAATTCCGCGGTCCATCCCCCGGAGAAGCGCCCGGTCGCCACGTCGAATTCCAGGTCGGGCGAGAAATCCTCGTTCGCGGTGTCCTCGTTGTAGAGGCCGTCGCCGATGGAGCCGCGCGGGTTCACCCGGAAGAAGTGCGCGAACTTGCGGCGGCCCACGGGATCGATGAAGAGCACGATCATGTCCTGGTCGGCGAGCACGTTGTCGCGGCGCGCGAAGGGCGCGCGAATCCGCGCGGGATCGGGATCGTGCGCCCACACCGCGACGTAGAGCGCGTCGCGGTCGTAGGCGAAGCGCACCTCGGTCTTCACGCGCGCCGGCTGGCCGTCCTGGGGCGCGACATCCCAGAAGCGATCGTAGGGTTTCGCGCGCGACCACGCCGCGTCCTCCAGGTGGCCATCGAGGGCGATGCGTTCGGTCGGGCCGAGGCGGTAGGCCTCCATGGCGCGCGCCGGCAGTCCCGCGAGCGCCGCCGCGGCGAGGCACGCCGCGAGGTTCCGGTTCTTCATTGTTTTCAGCCGTTTGAGGGCAGCGCGCAGGGTACGTGGGGCGCCCGTGCGGCGCAACGGTCGCGCGACGGAATGCGGATCGGCGCGGCTGGAATGGCCGCGGCACGCCGGACCCTCCGGGGCTACCCCGACCGTCTCATTGTGCGGCGCAACAAACGGGGGTATAGTCCGCCCGCAATCCGGCCCCGGGCGCCCGCGCCCCCGAGAGAGCCGGTGGCCAAAACATGAACGACACGACCGCTCCTTCGGTCCGCCCGATCCCCCGCTCGACGGCGCCGCATCGCAGGGCGACCCTGGCGCTCGTGGTGGGCGCGCTCGGCGTGGTGTTCGGCGACATCGGCACCAGCCCGCTCTACGCGCTCAAGACGGCCTTCAGCCCCGAGCACCACGTTCCGCTCACCCACGCGAACGTGCTGGGCCTGCTCTCGCTGATCGTGTGGTCGATGACGTGGGTCATCACGCTGAAGTACCTCTTCGTGATGATGCGCGCCGACAACAACGGCGAGGGCGGGATCCTCGCGCTCCTCGCGCTTGCGCTGCGCGAGACGCGCCGCTACCCGCGGCTGCGCTGGACGATCATCGGCATCGGCATCTTCGGCGCGGCCATGTTCTACGGCGACAGCATGATCACGCCGGCGATCTCGGTGCTCTCCGCCATCGAGGGCCTCGAGGTCGCCACGCCCGCGTTCAGCCATATGGTGATTCCCCTCACGCTCGGCGTGCTGGCGGGCCTTTTCCTCATCCAGAGCCACGGGACGGGGAAGGTGGGCGCTTTCTTCGGCCCGGTCACGACATTGTGGTTCCTGTGCATCGGCGGCGCGGGCCTCGCGCACATCCTCGACAACCCGGCGGTCCTGGGCGCGCTCCTGCCGGTGTACGCGGTCGATTTCATGATCGCCTACCCGGGACTCGGCTTCTTCGTCCTCGGCGCGGTGTTCCTGGCCCTCACCGGGGGCGAGGCGCTCTACGCGGACATGGGCCATTTCGGGCGCCGCCCGATCCGCATCGCATGGCTCTGCCTCGTCTTCCCGGCGCTGCTGCTCAATTACTTCGGGCAGGCGGCCTACGTGCTCGGCCATCCCGAGGCGATCCAGAACCCGTTCTACCGGATGCTGCCGGACTGGGCGCTGCTGCCGATGGTGGGCCTCGCGACGTGCGCCACGGTGATCGCCTCGCAGGCGGTGATCTCGGGCGCGTTCTCCGTCACGCGCCAGGCGATCCAGCTCGGCTACGTCCCGCGCCTGGAGATCCAGTACACATCCGAGCGTTCCATGGGGCAGATCTATGTCCCCTTCGTGAACTGGGTCCTCTTCGTCGCGGTGGTGCTGCTCGTGCTCGGCTTCCAGAGCTCCGACAAGCTCGCGAACGCCTACGGCATCGCGGTCTCCGCCACGATGGTGATCGAGTGCCTGCTCGCGATGGTCGTCGCGCGCCTCATCTGGAAGTGGCCGCTCGCGATGGTGGTCGTCGTGATGGGCCTCTTCCTGCTGGTCGACTCCGTGTTCCTCGCCTCGAACGCGGCGAAGTTCCTCTCCGGCGGCTGGTTCCCGCTGCTCATCGGCTCGACGGTCTTCATCCTGCTCATGACCTGGAAGCGCGGACGCACGCTCATGTTCCGCCGCCTTTCCGAGCAGGGCATCCCGCTCAGGCCGTTCCTCGAGAGCCTCGACGCGCACCCGCCGCAGAAGGTCACGGGCACGGCGATCTTCATGACCAGCAACCCGGACCAGGTGCCGCACGCGCTGCTGCACAACCTCAAGCACAACACGGTGCTGCACGAGAAGACGATCTTCCTCACCGTCGTG
>DATIVM010000534.1:0-5477 GCA_035465975.1 Usitatibacter sp. | reverse complement strand
CGGCCTGCACGCAGCGGTAGTTGCCCGCGAGCAGCATCGCCCACTTGGCGAGCGGCACGAACACCGAATCGTGCACCTTGAGCTTCACGGGGAGGTCGAGCTTCTCGCCGTCCACCTCGAGGCGCGAAGCCTCGATGCCATCGCCCAGCTCGCGCAGGAGCGCGGTGTGCGCCGCGTCCTCGAAGCGCGCGACCTTGAAGTTGGTCGGCAGCCGCACCTGCAGCACGTTGCCTTCCTCCTCCGGCGGGCGGAAGGCCTGCGGGTCGGGGCTGCACAGCGTCATGAGCTTCGGGTCGAAGCCTTCCCAGAGCGACGAATCGGTATAGCTCTCGGCGCATTCGCCGGGATCGAAGCCGCCGATTCGCGGCAGGTAGGGCGGGGGCGGCATGTTCATGATCGACATGCAGGGCACCTTCGCGCGCGCGGTGGCCTCGAGGAGCTCGCGGACGCCGGGCGAGCGGTACTGCGGCTCCTGCATCGCGAGGACCACCAGGTCGTATTCGGAGGGATCGGCGGCCTCGGGGGTGGTCGCGCGCACGCGCCCCGGCAGGTCGCGCGAGCGGACTTCCCCGAGCCCCTCGCGCCCCTTCACGGGCATGCGCACCACGACGCCCTGCTCGTTGATCAGCGCGGCGTTGCGCGCGCGGCAGACGAGCGTCACGGAATGCCCCGCGAGCGCGAGCTTCACGCCCAGGAGCGACCCGTACGACGCGCCGAACATCAGGATGTTGCGTGCGGCCATTCGATCCCCCGTTCCGGAAATTGCGGTTCCTCCAGCTTTGATCCGCATCACAACATCCCGTGCGGCCGGCGGGAATTGGCATTGCGGCAAGCAGGCCTTCGCATTCCGCGAAGGGCTGGCCGGGTGGTCCGTTCGGAAGGGAGGCCGCCGCAGAGAAGCGCAACGCGCTGCTCCTACAAGAGAGGTTCGAGATTCACGACATTCCGGAGCCGCAAGATGCGAACTCGTCGCTGGTGCACCCGTACGGCCGTCGGCCTCGTCCTGCTGTGCGTCGCCGCAGCCGCGTGGCCCGCGCCCCGTGCGCGCCACTGGACCCTGGTCGACCTCGGCACGCTGGGGGGCTCGGGCAGCTACGGTGCCGCGGTGAGCGACAACGGCCACGTCGCCGGCTGCTCGAACATTGCTTCGGGGGCGGTGCACGCCTTCGTCTACCGCGCCGGCCGCATGGTCGACCTCACGCCGGACGACCCGGGCAACAGCTGCGCGCTCGCGGTGAACGACCGCGGCGTCGCCGCGGGCCGCGCGGGCAGCGGCGAGCTCGTCGTGTGGGAGGAGGGGCGCGTCACCCCGCTCGGCGTGAACGGGAACGTCACCGCGATCAACGATGCGGGGCTCGTCGTCGGCAGCTACACCGCGAACGGGGAGGAGCGCGCCTTCGCATGGGAAGGCGGCACGCTGCGCGACCTCGGCGCGGGCGCGGGCAGCACCGCGAACGACGTGAACTCGCGCGGCGAGATCGTGGGAGGCGCCAACGGCCACGCGTTCGCGCTGCTGGGCGATGGCGTGCTGCGCGACCTCGGCACGCTCGGCGGCGCGATGAGCGTCGCCAACGGCATCAACGACCGCAGCGAGATCGTCGGCATGGCGTCGAACGGGCACGGCCAGCCGACCGCCTTCGTCTACTCGCAGGGCATGCAGGCGCTGCCCGGGCCGTCGTTTTCCGGCGCGGTCGAGGTCACGAACCGCGGGCTCGTCGTCTCCAGCGCCGAGGGCTATCACGGCTACATCGTGTCGGGATCGCAGGTCACGCGCCTCGATGCGATCGCCGACGTGGCCGCGCAAGGCTGGCACCATCTCGAGCCGACCGACGTCAACGATCGCGGCTGGATCGTCGGCACGGGATTCGATCCTTCAGGCAATCCGCGCGCGTTCCTGCTCGTTCCGCACTGAGCATCGCGCGCGAAATTCGCGCCCGGCATTTCCCTGCGCGTGGGCATAATACGAGGCTCGCAGCGAAGGGCCGGAAAAGAATGCAGTTCCTCGAGCGGTGGTGTGAGAGCGGGGCGATCCCTTGAACGACGAGGCGGAAGAGGGCGCACGCTCGCGGCTCGTCGTGGTCTCGAACCGCCTGCCGTTCGCGTTCCGGCGCTCGCCCGCGGGCGGCTGGGTCGCCGAGCCGGGCAGCGGCGGCCTCGTGAGCGCGTTGATGCCGGTGCTGCGCGATCGCGGCGGCACCTGGATCGGCTGGCCGGGCGCGGCGGGCAGCGCCCGGGAGTTCTCCGCGGCGCTCGATGCGGCGGGCACGGAGGCGGGCTATCGGCTGGTGGCCGTGCCGCTGGACGACGACGAGGTGCGCGAGTTCTACCTCGGCTTCGCGAACGAGATCGTGTGGCCGCTCTTCCACGACCTGCCGTCCCTCTGCAACTTCGACCCGGCGTACTGGCGCACCTACCAACGCGTGAACGAGAAGTACGCGCGCGCGGTCGCCGCCCGCTCCGGTCGCGGCGACTTCGTGTGGGTGCACGACTACCACCTGATGAGCGTCGGGGCGGAGCTGCGCGCGCTCGGCTCGCAGGCGCGCCTCGGCTTCTTCCTGCACATCCCGTTTCCCGCGCCCGACATCTTCATGAAGCTGCCGTGGCGCAAGCCCCTCCTCGAGGCGGCGCTGCGCTACGACCTGCTGGGCTTCCAGACCGCCCGCGACCGCCGCAACTTCGTCGCCTGCGTGGACGCGCTGGTCGAAGGCGCGCGCGTGGAGGGCCGCGGGTCGGTCGTCACGGTGCACACGCCGCAGGGCACGGCCCACGCGGGAAGCTTTCCCATCAGCATCGACTACAACGCGTTCCTGCGCGCCGCGGCGACCGAGCCCGTCGCCGAGAAGGCGCAGGAGCTGCACCGGCTGCTGCCGCGCCGCAAGCTCGTGCTCGGCATCGACCGCCTCGACTACACGAAGGGCATCAGCCTGCGGCTGCGCGCGTTCCAGGACCTGCTGCAGCGCTACCCCGACATGCGCGGCAGGGTGTCGCTCATCCAGGTGGTGGTTCCGAGCCGCGAGAACATCCCCGAGTACGACCGCATGAAGGCGGAGATCGAGCAGCTCGTCGGGCGCATCAACGGCGAGTTCGCGCGCCCGGGCGGCTGGGTGCCGGTGTGGTTCGAGTACCGGAGCCTCTCGCGGCTCGAGCTCCTCGCCTACTACCGTGCCGCGGACATCGCGCTCATCACGCCGCTCAAGGACGGCATGAACCTGGTCGCGAAGGAGTATTGCGCGTGCAGCATCGAGGAGGATTGCGTGCTCATCCTCTCGGAGTTCGCGGGCGCCGCCGAGCAGCTGCGCTGCGGCGCGCTCCTCGTGAACCCGTTCGACATCCAGGGGGTGGCGGAGGCGATCCGCGCGGCGCACGGGATGGAGTACGCCGAACGCATCGCGCGCATGCGCGCCATGCGCCGCTCGATCCGCCGGCACGACGTGTTCTGGTGGGTGGATTCGTTCCTGCGCGCCGCGATCGAGCGCGACCTGCGCGCCTTCCCCCTGCCGCCGGAGCGCTCGGCCGAGGCGTTTTCGGATCAGCTACCGATCTGAGCCGTGTGCTCGTCGGCGTGGCGCATCCGGGCGCGGTGGAGCAGCCCCAGCAGCGCGCACATCGAGACGAGGGCGCCGATCACGACCGCGTTCGCCGTCGCGCCGGGCTCCTGGGCGTAGCCCAAAAGCCACGGCGTCGCGGCGAGGCCCGCGCCGACCGTGAGCGCGATCCATTCCTCGACGAGGTCCGGGACGGCGGGCGCTTCCGCCGCGGAGCTCACCAGCGCGGCGCCGGCCACGTAGGCCGCGACCACCGCGGGGTGCGAGAGGGAGGGCACGCCGAGGGCGAAGGGCGAGATGAAGAGCCAGATCCCCGCGAGCAGGACCAGCCGGTCGTGCCAGGGACAGCCTTTCATGGCCTGCGTCCTTTCCACGATGAACCTCGTCCCATCCTAGATGTCGGATCGCCTCTGGTGTTGCGCAGGATCAAGCCGGCTTCGGCGCCGTGCCCGCGCGGCGCAGCCGCACGTGGGCCGCCACGGCGGCGCGCGCGTGGCGGCGGATCGGGTCGCCGCTCGCGTGCACGATCCACAGCCGCACCAGCCCGTTCATGAACATGACCGTTTCGAGCGCCGCGATCTGCGGCGTGATTCCCGGCACGAGCTCCCCGGCGGCCTGCGCCTCCCGGTACGCGCCCTCGAGCGCCTTCGAGAGCCGCTCGAGGTTGCGCACCCCGGCGGCGAGCTCGCCGGCGAGCTCGCCCACGTACTCGCAGCGCAGCTGCATCACGGTGAGGGCCTTGCGCTTGCGGCGATCGCGCTCGAGCGCGTCGAGGATGGAGAGGAGGAAGCGCTCGATGCGCTCGAGCGCGGTGGAGTCCGGCTGGCTGAGGAGCGCGGTGTCGGCGCGGTCGAGGAGCGGCAGCGAGACGCGCTCGCGGATCGCGCGCAGGATCTCGTGCTTGCCGGCGAAATGGTGGTACACCGCGCCGCGCGTCACTCCGGCCGCGCACGCGATCTGCTCCAGCGTGGCGCTCGTGATGCCGTAGCGGTCGAAGCAGGCGAGCGCGCCCTCGAGGATCGCCTCGCGGGTGAGCGCGGCCTCTTCCTTGGTCCTGCGCATCCGGGCTCCGATTTAGATACACGGCAGAACGTATATAATAGCCCGCTTCCCTCGTGCCCCCACGTCCCCCATGACTGCGCGAATCCGCGACGCCCTCCTTTGCCTCGCCGCCATCACGTTCCTCGCGACCGGTTGCGCCAGGAAGGAGGCGGAGCCGGCGGGACCCGGGGGACCGGGAGGCGCGATGCAGGCGCTCCCCGTGACGGTGATCGAGGTGCACACGCGCAAGGTCCCCGTCTCGCTCGAGGCGGTGGGGCAGGCGTCGGGCTCGCGCGAGGTGCAGATCCGCGCGCGCGTGACCGGCATCATCGAGAAGCGCATCTACGACGAGGGCGCCCCGGTCAAGGAAGGCGCCGTGCTCTTCACCATCGAGCGCGAGCCCTACGAGCTCGCGGTCGAGCAGGCGAAGGCGGCGCTCCAGCAGGACAAGGTGCGCCGCGACCTCGCCGCCGTGGACGCGAAGCGCCTCGAGCCGCTCGCCCGGGAGAAGGCGATCTCGGAGCGCGAGCTCGACCAGGCGCTCGCCACCGAGAAGACGGCGGCCGCCGCGATCGCCTCCGACGAGGCGAAGCTCCGGGAAGCGCAGCTCAACCTCTCGTGGACCCGGGTGACCGCGCCCATCGCCGGCATCACCGGCCGCGCGCTGCAATCCGAGGGCGCGCTCGTCACCGCGAACACCGATTCGGCGTTCCTCACCACGCTCACGCAGGTGGATCCGGTCTGGGTGCTCTTCCCGCTCGCCGAGAGCGACTACCAGCGCGTGCGCGGGGTCGAGCGCAGCGCGCGCGTGCAGCTCGTGGACGGGAACGGGAAGGTCGAGGTCGACCACGGCAAGCTCAACTTCGCGAGCACCACGGTCGATCCGAAGAC
>DATIVM010000533.1:0-3291 GCA_035465975.1 Usitatibacter sp. | reverse complement strand
ACCGTGGTGCTCTCGCGCGACATCGCGGCGCTCGGCATCTATCCGTCGGTCGACCCGCTCGATTCCACCTCGCGCCAGGTGGATCCGAACGTGGTGGGCGAGGACCACTACAACACGACGCGCGCCGTGCAGGCCGTGCTGCAGCGCTACAAGGAGCTGCGCGACATCATCGCGATCCTGGGCATGGACGAGCTCTCGCCCGAGGACAAGCTCGCGGTGGGACGCGCGCGCAAGATCCAGCGCTTCCTGTCCCAGCCGTTCCACGTGGCCGAAGTCTTCACCGGCTCGCCGGGCAAGTACGTGACGCTCAAGGACACGATCAGGGGCTTCAAGATGATCGTGAACGGCGACTGCGACAGCCTCCCCGAGCAGGCCTTCTACATGGTCGGCACCATCGAGGAAGCCTTCGACAAGGCCAAGACGCTCCAGTAAGGCGGGAAGCCATGGCAAAGACGCTGCATGTGGACATCGTGAGCGCCGAGGAGGCGATCTTCTCGGGCGAGGCGGAGATGGTGATCGCGCCCGGGGAGGCCGGCGAGCTGGGCATCCTGCCCGAGCATGCGCCGCTCCTCACGCGCATCAAGCCGGGCACGGTGCGCATCCGCCCGGGGACCGATTCCCCCGAGGAGGTGATCTACGTGTCGGGCGGCATGATGGAAGTCCAGCCGGACCGGGTGACCGTGCTCGCGGACACCTCCATCCGCGCCCACGACCTGGACGAGGCGAAGGCGATGGAGGCGGAGCGCCTCGCGAAGGAAGCGCTCGCCAACCGGACCGGGGCGATGGAGCTCGCCAAGGCGCAGGCGGAGCTCGCCGAGGCCGCCGCCCAGCTCGCCGCGATCCGGAAGCTGCGACAGCGGCGCTGACGTGGTAGAATCTCCGGCGTAGTGGAAGGGGGATCACGAAACTCCTTTACTTAGAGGCGCAACACATACGGGCAGGGGACCTCCCCTGCCCTTTTTGTTTCGAGTGCCGGAGAAACACCCCGCCATGACCTCGACCGCGCTCCAGGTGGTGATCCTCGCCGCGGGCCAGGGGAAGCGCATGCGCTCGGACCTGCCCAAGGTCCTCCAGCCCCTCGCCGGGCAACCCCTGCTCGCCCATGTCCTCGCGACCGCGCGCGCCCTCTCGCCGAAGCACCTGTGCGTGGTGGTCGGCCATGGGGGCGGGGTGGTGCGCGAGCGCCTCGCCGCCGCCGATGTGGCCTGGGCCGAGCAGTCGCCCCAGCTCGGCACGGGACACGCGGTGATGCAGGCATTGCCGCACCTCGCGCCGGGGGGAACGGTCCTCGTGCTCTACGGCGACGTGCCGCTCATCGCGGCGGCCACGCTGCGCGAGCTCGTGGAGGCGGCCGGGTCCGGGAACCTCGCGCTCCTCACTCAGATCCTCCCCGATCCGAGGGGCTACGGGCGGATCGTGCGCGACGCCTCGGGGCGCGTGGCGCGCATCGTCGAGGAGAAGGATGCGACCCCCGAAGAGCGCGCGATCGGGGAAGTGAATACCGGCATCGTGGCCCTCCCGCGCCATCGCCTCGAGGGCTGGCTCGAGCGGCTGCGCAACGACAACGCGCAGGGCGAGTACTATCTGACGGACATCGTGGCGGCCGCCGTCGCGGACGGCGTGCCGATCGAGGTGCGCCACCCCTCGGCGGCGCACGAATGCCTCGGCGTGAACAGCAAGGCCGAGCTCGCGAGCTTGGAGCGGCAGTTCCAGATGAACCAGGCGAATCGACTCCTCGAGGCGGGCGTCACGCTCGCCGATCCCTCCCGCGTGGACGTGCGGGGCGAGCTCTCGTGCGGCCGCGACGTGTCGATCGACGTGAACTGCATCTTCGAGGGGCGCGTGGTCCTCGGCGACGGCGTGAAGGTGAGCGCCAACTGCATCCTCCGGGACGTCGAGGTGGGCGCGGGCACGGAGATCCGCCCGTTCTCGCTGGTGGAGGAGGCGCGCATCGGAGCGAACGCGCGCATCGGTCCCTATGCGCGCATCCGCCCCGGAACCGAGCTCGCGGACGAGGTGCACATCGGCAACTTCGTCGAGGTGAAGGCGAGCCGCATCGGCACGGCGAGCAAGGCAAACCACCTCGCGTACGTGGGCGACGCGACCGTAGGACGCGACGTGAACATCGGCGCGGGAACCATCACGTGCAACTACGACGGCGCGCGCAAGCACCGCACGGTCATCGAGGACGACGTGCACATCGGCTCGGACGTGCAGCTGATCGCTCCCGTGACCGTCGGCCGGGGTGCCACCATCGCGGCCGGCGCGACCATCACCGACGACGTCCCGCCCGGTGGCCTCACGCTCACTCAGAAGAAGCAGATCACCAAGCCCGACTGGCAGCGGCCGCGCAAGAAGTAAGGCGCGTCCGCCCTAGGGGGCGGGCGTGCCGGCCGAGGCGACGACGGGCACCCCGGGATCCTCGGGCGCGATCACGTAGCTCGCCGCCACGCCGACCATCATCGCGACGCCGACCATCACCAGGGCGCGCGTCGCAGCCATGAGCGGGTCGAGCCCCACCCATTCGGATTCCTCGCGGGTCGGTTTCGCTTCGTGGTTGCGGAGGTCGTCGAGCATCGCAGTCGCCTTTCATGGGGGTTCAGGGCAGGCGAATGCAGCCTATGCCGCCAAGTGCCGGGGCGACACGGAGAACTCCGGACGGCGAATGCGGAAGATTCCGCGCCTACCAGCGGGCAGGCGGCTTCTTGTTGATGGTGACGATGCGGTTCTCGACCTTGATGTAGCCGCCCGCGGTGAGGTCGCGGAAGATGCGGCTCACCATGTCGCGGGAAGCGCCGACGCGCTCCGCGATCTCCTGCTGCGTGATCTTCTCCGGGATCTGCAGCTTCCCGTCCGCGGTTTCCACCGCCATGTTGAGCAGCAGCCGGGCCACGCGCCCGTACACGTCGAGCAGCGCGAGGTCCTTCACGCTGTTGGTGGCGATGCGCGCGCGGTCGATGATGCGCGAGATCATGTCGAGGGCGAAGTCGGGATTGCGCCGGATCGCCTCGCGCACCGCATCGCGGCCGATCACGGAGAAGGTGGTCGGCTCGAGCGTCATGACCGAGGCCGAGCGCGGCTTGCCGTCGAGGGCCATCTCGCCGACGTACTCGCCCGGGCCCTGCGTGTCGAGGATCATCTCGTGGCCCTCGGTGTCCGAGATGAACACCTTGACGCGGCCGGCGAGGATCACGAACACCGAGTCGCTCGAGTCGCCCTCGGTGATGAATACCGTGTTCTTCGGATAGGTCCGCAAGCGGCCGAGCGCGGCGAGGGACCGGACGAAGGCAT
>DATIVM010000532.1:0-9380 GCA_035465975.1 Usitatibacter sp. | reverse complement strand
GCTCGAGCAGGTGCGCCATCCCCGTCTCGCCGTAGTTCTCGTGCCGGCTGCCGACCAGGTAGGTGATGTTCACCGTGATCGTGGGCTTGGAGAGGTCCGGGAAGAGCAGCACCTTCAGGCCGTTCTCCAGCCGGTACTCGGTGATGCCCTCGACCTCGGTCACTTTCCGGATGGCGGAGACCGGAATCGGCGGGCCGAGCTTCACGCGGAACGCGGGCGGCTGGACTGTCTCCTTCGTCGCGGCCTGCGCGGGCTTCGCGGGTCTGGCGACGGCCGGGGCCGAAGCCGGAGCCTGCGCGAGGCAGAGGGAGCTGGCAGCCAGCACGAGCAAGCTTGCCGAAAGGAGGCGGGCGAGGACGCTGCGGAGGAGTCGCATGGGGATCGAGGGGGGAGTGGAGCCGCGATTATGGCAAAGACCGGCGAAGCTCCATCTGACAACCGCCGGGCGCCGGGCGTTCTGCGCGGCGCGGCGACTAGGCGAGGCGGCGGCGGCGCGCCTCGTACAGGCAGATCCCGCTCGCGACGGAGACGTTCAGGCTCTCGACCGCGCCGAGCATCGGGATCGACACCAGCAGGTCGCAGCTTTCCTTCGTGAGCCGGCGCAGGCCCTCGCCCTCGGCGCCGAGCACGAGGCCGATCGGTCCCTCGAGCTTCGCCTGGAAGAGGGTCTGCGGCGCGGAGTCGTCGGCGCCGATCAGCCAGATGCCGCGCTCCTTGAGGTCGCGCATCGTTCGCGCGAGGTTCGTGACGACGATGTACGGCACCGATTCGGCCGCGCCCGAGGCCACCTTGATCGCCGCGGTGGTGAGGCCGACGCTGCGGTCCTTCGGCGCGATCACCGCGTGCGCGCCCGCCCCGTCGGCGACGCGCAGGCAGGCGCCCAGGTTGTGCGGATCCTGCACGCCGTCGAGGATCAGCAGCAGCGGCGGCTCCTTCAGCCCCTCGAGCGCGTCCTCGATGAACTTCGGCATGTCGAGGGGCTCGGCCTGCGCCACCACGCCCTGGTGGCGAACGCCGCCCGCCATGCCGTCGAGCCGCTTCGCATCCACGGAGATCACGCGCACGTCGAGGCGCTTGGCGAGCTCGCGCAGGTCCTTCACGCGCGCGTCCTTGCGCTCCGCGTCGATGTAGATCTCGTGGATCGTCTCCGGCCGCTGGCGCAGCCGGCTGGTCACCGCGTGGAAGCCCGTCAGGTTCTTCATGCGCGCTTCCTGCCCTGGGTCCCGCCCTTGCGCGTCTTCCCCGATTCGCCCGGAGCCCATTCACGGGCTCCCGCCTCCGCGGGAACGACGAGGGTGAAATCGATCTTGGACTGCTCGATGTCCACGCGCACCACCTTCACGCGCACGCGGCCGCCCAGCTGGTAGCGCACCCCGCTGCGGTCGCCGCGCAGCATGTGGCGCGCGGCGTCGAACTGGAAGTAGTCCTGGCCGAGGTCGGAGATGTGCACCAGCCCGTCCACGTACACGTCGTCGAGCGTCACGAAGATGCCGAAGCTCGTGACGCCGCTCACCGTACCGTCGAATTCCGCCCCGACGTGGTCCTGCATGTAGTAGCTCTTGAGCCACGCCTCCACGTCGCGCGTCGCGTCGTCGGCGCGGCGTTCGGTCTCCGAGCAGTGCGCGCCGAGCTGGACGAGGTTGCCGGCGTCGTAGCGCTCGCGCTGCAGCACCGCCTTGATGGCGCGGTGCACCAGGAGGTCGGGATAGCGGCGGATGGGCGAGGTGAAGTGCGCGTACGCGTCGTAGGCGAGGCCGAAGTGGCCCACGTTCTCGGGGCTGTAGACCGCCTGCGAGAGCGAGCGCAGCATCACGGTCTGCAGCATCGCGCCGTAGGGCCGGCCCTTGATGCGCTCGAGGAGCTCCGCGTAGTCCTTCGCCTGCGGCTCCTCGCCGCCGCCGAGCGTGAGCGCGAAATCCTTGAGCATCGCGCGCAGCGCCTCGAGCTTCTCGGCGGTCGGTCCCTCGTGCACGCGGTAGAGCGTGGGCTGCGCGTTCTTCTCGAGGAAGTCGGAGGCGCTCACGTTCGCCGCGAGCATGCATTCCTCGATCAGGCGGTGCGCGTCGTTCCTCACTACCGGCACGATCCGCTCGATCTTGCCGTTCTCGTCGAAGATCATCTGCGTCTCGACGGTCTCGAAGTCGATCGCGCCGCGCTTGCGGCGCGCGCCGAGGAGCGCCGTGTACACCGCGTACAGGCTCTCGATGTTCGGCATGGCGGCCTCGGGCACCGGCGGCTCCGGCTCCCGTCCCTCGATCGCCGCGGCCACGCGGGTGTAGGTGAGCCGCGCGTGCGAATGGATCACGCCGGGATAGAAATCGTAGCTCCGCACCACGCCGCTCGAGCTCACCTCCATCTCGCAGACCATCACGAGACGGTCCACGTCGGGCCGCAGCGAGCAGAGCTCGTTCGAGAGCTCCTCGGGGAGCATCGGGATCACGCGCCGCGGGAAGTACACCGAGTTGCCCCGCCCGTACGCCTCCAGGTCGAGGGGATCGCCGGGGCGCACGTAGTGGCCCACGTCGGCGATCGCGACCCAGAGCCGGAACGCCCGGCCCTTCTTCTCGCAGTAGACCGCGTCGTCGAAGTCCTTCGCGGTCTCGCCGTCGATGGTGACGAACGCGAGCTCGCGCAGGTCGCGGCGCCCCTTGAGGTCCTTCGCCGCCACGGCCTTCGGCAGCTTCCTCGCGTGCTCGAGCGCCGCCCGGGGCCACTCGTGGGGCAGGTCGTGCTTGCGCAGCGCGATCTCGATCTCCATGCCCGGGTCGGCATAGTTGCCGAGCACCTCGGCGACGCGGCCGATCGGCTCGGCGTTGCGGGTCGGCTGCTCGACGAGCTCGGCCACGACCACCTGCCCTTCGCGCGCGCCGCCGAGCGACTCGGGCATGATCAGGATGTCCTGGCTGATGCGCTTGTTCTCGGCGACGACGAAGGCCACGCCGTGCTCGATGAAGAGGCGCCCCACCACCTTCTGGTTGGCGCGCTCGAGCACCTCCACGATGCCGGCCTCGAGGCGCCCGCGGCGGTCCACCCCGGTCACGCGCGCGCGCACGACGTCGCCGTGCAGCACCTTGTGCATCTGGCGCGGCTCGAGGAAGAGGTCCTCGCGGCCGTCCTCGGGACGCAGGAACCCGAAGCCGTCCGGGTGCCCGATCACCTTGCCCTTGATGAGCCCGGCCTTGTCGGGAAGGATCAGCGCGCCGCGGCGGTTCCTGAGGATCTCGCCGTCGCGCTCCATCGCCGCGAGCCGCCGCTCGATGCCCTCGCGCTCGGCCGCGCCGCGGACCTTCAGCCGCTCGAGGAGGTCTTCCTGCGGGACGGGCACGCCCGCTTCCGCGAGGAACGCCAGCACCGCCTCGCGGCTCGGGATCTCGGTGGGATAGCTCTTCGGTTGCTTGGTTTTGATGGATGACAATCCGGCGCCCCGCAGGGTAAAATTTCGTGTTTCCGCGGCCCAGATGGCGGAATTGGTAGACGCACCAGTTTCAGGTACTGGCGGGTAAAACCGTGGAGGTTCGAGTCCTCTTCTGGGCACCAGGTTTCATTCGAAGGGGTGGCGCAGGACGATGGTTTCCTCGCGATCCGGCCCCGTCGAGATGATGGAAATGGGGGCGGCCACCAGCTCCTGCAAGCGCTCCAGGTAGGCGCGCGCGTTCGCGGGGAGGTCCGCGTAGCGCTTCACGCCCACGGTGCTCTCCTTCCACCCGGGGTGTTCCTCGTAGATCGGCTCGCAGATCGCGAGCGCCTCGGCGCCCACCGGCAGGATCTCGCGCGTCTCGCCGCCGGCCACCTTGTAGCCCACCGCCACGCGCACCTTGTCGAGCCCGTCGAGCACGTCGAGCTTGGTGATGCACAGTCCCCCGATGCCGTTCAGCTGCACCGCGCGCTTGAGCGCCGCGGCGTCGAACCACCCGCAGCGGCGCGGGCGGCCCGTGACCGAGCCGTACTCGTTGCCCTTCACGCGCAGGTGCTCCCCGACCTCGTCCTCGAGCTCGGTCGGGAAGGGGCCGGCGCCCACGCGCGTCGCATAGGCCTTCGCCACGCCCAGCACGTAGTGCAGCTGCCCGGGGCCCACGCCCGCGCCCGCCGCCGCCTGTCCCGCGACGCAGTTGGACGAGGTCACGAACGGATACGTGCCGTGGTCCACGTCGAGCAGCGCCGCCTGCGCGCCCTCGAAGAGGATCGGCTTGCCGGCGCGGATGAGGGCGTTCAGCTCGCTGGAGACGTCGGCGACCATCGGCTGGATCCGGTCCGCGAGCGCGAGCGTGTCGTCGAGCGTCTTCTGGAACGGGATCGGCTCCGCCTTGAAGTAGTTGCGCAGCACGAAGTTGTGGTAGTCGAGCACCTCGCCCAGCATCGAGGCGAATCGCTTGCGCGCGAACATGTCCTGCACGCGGATCGCGCGCCGCGCCACCTTGTCCTCGTACGCGGGACCGATGCCGCGGCCCGTGGTGCCGATCTTCGCCTCGCCCTTCGCGCGCTCGCGCGCCTGGTCGAGGGCGATGTGGTAGGGGAGGATCAGCGCGCACGCCTCCGAGATGCGAAGCCGCCCGCGCACGTCCACGCCCAGCTTCTCCAGCTCCGCGATCTCCTCCACCAGCGCCTGCGGCGACACCACCACGCCGTTGCCGATGAAGCACTTCACGTCGGGGTGCAGGATGCCCGAGGGGATGAGCCTCAGGATGGTCTTGCGCCCGTGGATCACGAGCGTGTGCCCGGCGTTGTGGCCGCCCTGGAAGCGGACCACCGCCGAGGCGTGGTCCGTGAGCCAGTCGACGATCTTGCCCTTGCCCTCGTCGCCCCACTGGGTCCCGATCACCACTACGTTACGCGCCATTTCCCTTCCTTCTTCTCCAGCCTTCGATCGCATCCGAGCTCGCCGCGCGCCGCCTCGTGGCCCGGAAGCTCCACGACGACCACCTCCCCCGCCTCGCGCAACTGCGCGATGGCGATGTCGAGCGCGGCATCCTCCACGCACGGCGCGAGGATGCGACCCCGCGCGGGGGGCGGCGGCGCGAGCGCGGCGAGCTGCCGCAGGTCCATCGTGAATCCGGTGGCGGGACGCGCGCGCCCGAAGCTCGCGCCCACCTCGTCGTAGCGGCCGCCGCGCGCGATCGCGTCGGGACTGCCCGGCGCGAACGCGGCGAAGGTGAGGCCGCTCTCGTAATTGAAGCCGCCCAGCTCCGCGAGGTCCACGGAGACCTCCACGGCGGCGCCCGCGCAGCGTTCCGCGAGCCGCTCGAGCTTGTCGAGCTCGGCGCCGATCGCGGGAAGCTTCGGCAGCTCCTTGCGCGCGCGCGCGATCGCCTCCACGCCCCCGTTGAGCGAGGCGAGCGCGCCGAGCTCGCCCGCCGCGGCCGCGTCCTTCTGCTGCACCGCGTGGAACACCTCCTCGGCGCGCTCCGGGTCCACGCGCGCGGCCTGCGCCATCGCCCGATAGATCGCCGGGTTGCCGAGGTCGACGTGCACGCGCTCGAGTCCCGCGCGCTTGAGCGCCGCGATCATGAGCCGCACGATCTCCACGTCGGCCTCGAGACCGGCGTGGCCGTAGAGCTCCGCGCCGATCTGGATCGGCTCGCGCATCTTCGTCATCCCGGCCGGGCGCGTGTGCAGGACGCTGCCGCAATAGCACAGCCGCGCGACGCCCTGGCGGTTGAGGAGGTGCGCGTCGATGCGCGCCACCTGCGGCGTGTGGTCGGCGCGCACGCCCATCATGCGGCCGGAGAGCTGGTCGACGAGCTTGAACGTGGCGAGGTCGAGGTCGCGCCCGGTGCCCGAGAGCAGCGACTCGAGGTACTCGAGCAGCGGCGGCGCGACGAGCTCGTAGCCGTGCGCCTCGAAGAGGTCGAGGATCGCCCGGCGCAGGCGCTCGATCGCGCGCGCCTCGGCGGGCAATACGTCCTCGATATGCTCAGGCAGGAGCCAGCGTCTCACGGCTGCTCCCGCGCCGGGGACAGGTCATCGCACGAGACCGGATGTGACCTGTCCCCTCCGAGCCACCGGCGCATCGTCAGTGACCGAGGTACAGGATGACGAGGCCGAGCATCATCGACGTGAGCCCGGCGAAGCGGATCTGCCCGTCGCTCATCTCGGTGAGCTTGCGGAACGCCTCGCGCCAGATGCGCGGCGCCGTGAAGGGAAGGATGCCTTCGATCACGAGCACGAGCGCGATCGCCGCGACGACGATGCGCGTCATGGGGTCGCGGCCTTGCCGCGACCCGGACTGCGGAAGTACTTGAAGAAATCCGACGACGGGTCGAGCACCAGCACGTCGCTGCGGCCGCGCAGGCTCTGCCGGTACGCCTCGAGGCTCCGGTAGAAGCTGTAGAACTCGGGGTTCTTGCCGAACGCCTCGGCATAGATGCGCGAGGCCTGCGCGTCGCCCTCGCCCTTGATGCGCTGCGCGTCGCGGTACGCCTCGGCGACGATCACCTGGCGCTGGCGGTCCGCGTCGGCCTTGATCTTCTCGCCCTCGGCCTGGCCGGTGGCGCGCAGCTCGTTCGCGACGCGCTTCCTCTCCGACTCCATGCGCCGGTACACGTCCGCGGAGATCTCGGGCACGAAATCCACGCGCTTGAGGCGCACGTCCACCACGCCCACGCCGATGGCGCGCACGTCCTCGTCCACCTTCTTCGCGACCAGGCTCATGATCTTGTCGCGCTCGCCGGAGACCACGTCGTGCACGGTGTGCCTGGCGAACTCGGCGCGCAGCGCGTCGTTCACCGTCTGGGCGAGGCGCGCCTCGGCCTTGATGGGGTCCCCGCTGACCGACACGTAGTACTGGCGCACGTCGATCACCCGCCACTTCACGAACGAGTCGACCAGGACGTTGCGGTTCTCGGAGGTGAGGAACCGCTCGGGATCGCGCGATTCCATGGTCTGGATGCGCGTGTCGAAGAGCCGCACGTTCTGCAGCAGCGGCACGATGAAATAGAGGCCGGGCCGGGTCTGCACGGCGATCACCTCGCCCAGCTGGAACTTGATCGCCGCCTTGCGCTGGTCGACGATGTACATGCTCATGGAGAGCAGCACCAGCGCGACGAGCGCGGCGATGAACAGGCCGATGGCGGTGCGCCTCATCGCGTCTCCCGGTCGCGCGAGCGCAGCGCTTCGCGCCGCGAGGCGTCGCCGGACGCGGACGACTGCGGCGTGGTGAGGTCCTGCTGCGCGCCCGGCCGCACCGTGGTCGCCTCGGGGGCGCTCGCCGGCGCGGCGTGCTGCGAGCCGGAAAGCTGCATCAGCTTGTCGACCGGGAGGTAGAGCAGGTTCTGCCCGCCCGCGTTCTTGGTGTCCACGATGACCTTGCTCGTCGAGGAGAAGATCTGCTGCATGGCGTCGAGGTACATGCGCTCGCGGGTCACGGCCGGCGCGCGCTCGTACTCGGCGAGGATCTGCCGGAAGCGCGCCGCGTCGCCCTGCGCGTTGGCGATCACGCTCTGGCGGTAGCCGTTCGCCTCCTCCATCAGTCGCGCCGCGACGCCGCGCGCCTTCGGCACCACGTCGTTGGCGTACGCCTGGCCCTCGTTCTTGAAGCGCTCGCGGTCCTGCTGCGCGCGCACCACGTCCTCGAACGCGGGAAGCACCGGGTCCGGCGCCTGGGTGTTCTGCAGGTTCACGGAGGTGACCAGGATCCCGGTCTTATAGCGGTCGAGGATCTGCTGCATGATCCGCTTCACCTCGGCGGCCACCTCGCTGCGCCCGGCCGAGAGCACGAAGTCCATCTTGCTCTTGCCGACCACCTCGCGGATCGCGGTCTCGGCGGCCTGGCGCACGTTGTCGTCCGGATCCTTGTTGTTGAAGAGGTAGTCCTCGGGGCTCTTGATGTTGTACTGGACGGCGAACTGCACGTCGACGATGTTCTCGTCGTCGGTGAGCATGAGCGCTTCCTGCGGCTGCTTGTTCTTGGTGTTGCCGCGGTAGCCGACCTCGACCGGCCGGACGCTCGCGACGTCCACGACCTGGACGCTCTCGACCGGGTACGGCATGTGCCAGCGGGCGCCGGGCATGGTGGTCTCGAGGTACTTGCCGAAGCGCAGCACCACGCCGCGCTTGCCCTCGTCCACGATGTAGAAGCCGCTCGCGAGCCACACGGCGACCACGAGCAGGATCACCAGCGCCACGCCGCCGCCCATGGCCGCACCGTAGTGGCCGCCGCCCGGGGGCGCGGACGGGCCGCGCGGTCGGAAGCCGAGGAGCGACGAGATCTTCTGCTGCAGCTTCCTCAGGATCTCGTCGAGGTCGGGCGGACCCTCGTTGTCCTTCTTTCCCCATTGGGGATCGTTCGGCGGCATTCGAGAGAGGCGAAAGGGGTCGAAAAAGGGGTCAGATTACTTTTTCGTTGAGGGAGGGGAGCCGGGGTCGAAAAAGTAATCTGACCCCTTTTCCTGCTTCAAGCGGCGGTGGCCAACGATGCGCGGCCGGCCTCGCGCGCCGCCTCGGCCAGCACCTCGCGAAGCGCGTCGATGCCGGCGCCGGTAAACGCACTCACCTTGATATTCAAGATCTTACCACACGAATCGCGGACCACCTCGGGGGCGAGGCCGGGCACGCGGTCGATCTGGTTGAAAACCACGATCTGCGGCACGTCCGCGGCACCGATCTCGGCGAGCACCGCGTTCACCGCCTCGATGTGCTCGTCGCGCTGCGGGCTCGAGCTGTCCACGACGTGCAGCAGGACATCGGCCTGGATCGTCTCCTCGAGCGTCGCGCGGAACGCGGCGACGAGGCTGTGCGGAAGGTCGCGGATGAACCCCACCGTGTCGGAGAGCGCGATCGCCGCGCCCTCGCCCAGGTACACGCGCCGCGTCGTCGTATCCAGCGTCGCGAACAGCTGGTCGGCGACGTAGGCGCCCGAGCGCGCGATGCGGTTGAAGAGCGTCGACTTGCCCGCGTTGGTGTAGCCGACGAGCGCCACGCGCAGCACCCCGGAGCGCGTGCGGCCGGCGCGCTGCGTCTCGCGCACCTTGCCGACCTTGCGGATCTTCTCGCGCAGCTTCTTCACGCGCTCGCCGATCATGCGGCGGTCGAGCTCGATCTGCTTCTCGCCCGGGCCGCCGGTCTTGCCGAGCGAGCCGCGCTGCCGCTCGAGGTGCGTCCACCCTCGCACCAGCCGCGTCGACAAGTGCTCGAGCTGCGCGAGCTCGACCTGGAGCTTGCCCTCGTGGGAGCGCGCGCGCTGCGAGAAGATGTTGAGGATCACGTCGGTGCGGTCGAACACGCGCACCTCGGAGCCGCCCTCGGAAAGCGAGCGCTCGAGGTTGCGCACCTGCGCGGCGGAAAGCTGCTGGTCGAAGACCACCACGTCGGCGCGATGCTCGCGCGCCGCCATGCGGATCTCGTCCACCTTCCCGGAGCCGGCGAAGGTGGCCGCGTCCGGGCGA
>DATIVM010000531.1:0-12148 GCA_035465975.1 Usitatibacter sp. | reverse complement strand
CCTGCTCGCGGCGTACGTGTACTCGCTGTCCGCGCCGGGCGAGGCGGCGGCGCCGCCGGCGAAGTAGGCGGAGGCGAGGCATGGCACGACCCTCTGCGGCGCGGGACGACAGCGCGCCGCAAAACGGCGCTGCGCCTCGCGCCGGCGCGCCTGACGCCAGGGAACGCAAGATCGTTCAGACCTTGCGTCCCGGCGAGACCATCGAGGAAAAGCTCTACGAGGTCCGCAAGAAGATCTATCCGCGCGCGGTGCGCGGCTGGTTCGCGGCCTGGCGCTGGGCGCTCGTCTGGGCGACGCAGCTCGTTTTCTACGGCGGCGCCTGGCTGACGTGGAACGGCCGCCAGGCGCTGCTGTTCGACATCGCGCACCGCAAGTTCTACATCTTCGGCCTGGTGTTCTGGCCGCAGGACATCATCTATCTCTCGCTGCTGCTGATCGTCTCGGCGCTGGCGCTGTTCCTGTTCACCGCGGTCGGCGGACGGCTGTGGTGCGGCTACGCCTGCCCGCAGACCGTGTACACCGAGATCTTCCTGTGGATAGAAAAGATCATCGAGGGCGAGCGCACGCAGCGCATCCGTCTCGATCGGGAGAAGCTGGGCCCGCGCAAGTTCGGCCTCAAGACGGCCAAGCACGCGGTGTGGATCGCGATCTCGCTGTGGACCGGATTCACCTTCGTCGGCTATTTCTCGCCGATCCGCGAGCTGTGGCACGAGGCGCTTACCCTCTTCGCGTGGATCGCCGGGGGCCCCGCCCCGTCGATCGGACCCTGGGAGACGTTCTGGGTGCGGTTCTACGGCTTCGCCACCTACGGCAACGCGGGCTGGATGCGCGAGCAGGTGTGCATGTACATGTGCCCGTACGCGCGCTTCCAGAGCGCGATGTTCGACCGCGACACGCTGATCATCACGTACGACCCGGTGCGCGGCGAGCCGCGCGGCAGCCGCAGCAAGAGCGCGGACCCGCGCGCGCTCGGCCTCGGCGACTGCGTCGACTGCAACATCTGCGTGCAGGTGTGCCCGACCGGCATCGACATCCGCGAGGGCCTCCAGTACGAGTGCATCGGGTGCGCCGCCTGCATCGACGGCTGCAACCAGGTGATGCGCAAGATGGGCTATCCCGAGGGCCTCATCCGCTACTCGACGGAGAACGCGCTCGAGAAGGGCTGGACCGGCAACCAGATCGTGCGCCGGACGCTGCGGCCGCGCGTCCTGATATATTTCGCGATTCTCGCCGCGATCATCGCCGCGGCCGGAACCAGCCTCTGGATGCGGGTGCCCATCAAGATGGACGTGATCCGCGACCGCGCCGCCCTCGCCCGCGAGGTGGACGAGGAGCGCATCGAGAACGTGTTCCAGCTGCGCGTGATGAACACCGACGAGCGCCCCCACCGCTTCACGCTCGAGGTGCCCGCGACCGAGCACCTTCGCGAAGTGCGCCTCATCGCCGACCCGCAGCCGATCGAGATCGAAGGCACCTCGTCGAAGCTCATCGCCGCGCGCGTGCAGGCGAAGCCGCACGAGGCGGAGCGCTCGCAGGCGATCGAGTTCGTGCTGCGCACCGTGGACGGCACGGGCCGGCCGGTGGTGCTGCACGAGAAGTCGCGTTTCCTCGTTCCCTCGTCCATGGTCCGGAAGGATCGCCACGATGAGCATTGAGCGCAGCTCGAAGCCCTGGTACCGCGAGCCCTGGCCGTGGATCCTCATGTCCGGGCCCGCGATCGTCGTCGTGGCGGGCATCGCGACCGCGGTGATCGCCGTGGAGACCAACGACGGGCTGGTGGCCGACGACTACTACAAGCGGGGACTCGCGATCAACAAGGTGATCGCGCGCGAGACGCGCGCGCAGGCGCTGGGGCTCGCGGCGACGGTGCAGTTCAACGAGGAGCGCGACCGCGTGCGCGTGCTCGTCACGCACGGCACGCCGCCCGCGGAACCGCCCCGCCTCGTGCTGGTCCATGCAACGCGTGCCGGCCTCGACCAGTCGGTGAACCTGCGTCCGATCGGCGCGGGCGTGTACGAGGGTCCGGTCCGGATTCCCGCGGAGGGCGTGTGGCGCCTGCAGCTCGAGGACGCGAAGGGCACGTGGCGCCTGTCGGGACATTGGCGCGGCACGACGTCGGCGGTCGACCTCGCGCCGGCGCTCTGAGGAGGACGAGATGGGGCAACGGTTGATGTGGGTGCTGTGGCCCGGCTTCGTGGTGGCGATCCCGGCGGTGGGCCTGTTCTTCTCGATCGTCGATCCCGCCGACCTGCAGTGGTTCGGCGTGCCGCTCGAGCTGAGCCGGCTCGGCGCGTACACGGTCGGCTTCCTCTTCTTCTGGGCGGTCGGCAGCGGCTGCAGCGCGCTCACGTGCCTCCTGCAGCGCTCGCCGTTCGAGCTCAACCGCTGCCCGCTGGCGCCGACCGCGCGCCCCGAGGGTTGCCCCAAGCGCGAGACGGGCGGCTGCGCCTGATCGCGTGAACGCCGGCCACTACCTCGCGCCGCTCTTCGAGCCGCGCTCCGTGGCGCTGGTCGGCGCGTCGGACCGCCCCGAGAAGGTGGGCGGCCGCGTGATGGAGAACCTGCGCTCCGGCGGCTATCTCGGCGCGCTCTTCGCGGTGAACCCCAAGTACGCGAACGTGCGCGGCGTTCCGTGCGTGCCTTCCGTTCTGGATCTCCCGCAGCCCGTGGACCTCGCGGTGATCGCCACGCCCGCGGCCACCGTTCCCGGAATCCTCGAGCAGTGCGGCGCGAAGGGCATCCCCGCGGCGGTCGTGATCAGCGCCGGCTTCTCCGAGACCGGGCCCGAGGGCGCGCGGCTCGAGGGCGACCTCCTGCGCGCGGCGCGCCGCCACGGCGTGCGCGTCATGGGGCCCAACTGCATCGGCCTCATGCGCATGCCGCTCGGGCTCAACGCCACCTTCGCGCGCGGGCACGGACTTCCCGGCTCGCTCGCGCTCGTCTCCCAATCGGGCGCGGTGTGCACGGCGATGCTCGACTGGGCCACTTCCAACGGCGTCGGCTTCTCGAGCGTGATCTCGCTCGGCGGCTCCACGGACCTCGATTTCGGGGAGGTGGTGGACTACCTCGCGGTGGACGACAAGACCGAGCACATCCTTCTGTATATGGAAGGCGTGCGCGACGGTCGGAGGCTGGTGAGCAGCCTGCGCGCGGCGGCGCGCGTGAAGCCCGTGATCCTCATGAAGGTCGGGCGGCACCCCGCGGGCTCGCGCGCCGCGGTCTCGCACACCGGCGCGATCGTCGGCAAGGACGACGTGTTCGACGCCGTCGTGCGGCGCACGGGCGTGGTGCGCGTCCAGGCGATGCAGGACCTGGTCGGCGCGGCGCAGGCGCTCGCGGCGCACGTGCACCCGAGCGGCGAGCGGCTCGCGGTGATCACCAACGGCGGCGGGCCGGGCGTGATGGCGGCCGACCGGGCGGCCGACCTCGGCATCGAGCTCGCGTCGCTCTCGCCCGCGACCGTCGAGGCGATGCACGCCGTGCTTCCCGCGAACTGGTCGCACGGCAATCCCATCGACCTCATCGGCGACGCCGGGCCCGAGCGCTACCGCGCGGCGGTCCGCGCGTGCCTCGCCGATCCCGGCGTCGACGGCATCGTGGTGGTGCTCACGCCCCAGGCGATGACCGACGCCCCGGCGGCGGCACGGGCGGTGGAGGAGGCGGCGAAGGGCGCCTCGAAGCCCGTGATCGCCGCATGGATGGGGGAGGCGAGCGTGGAGGTGGCGCGCGCGCAGCTGCGCAAGGCCGGATTGCCCGTGTTCCGCGGGCCGGAGACCGCGGTCGATACCTTCGCGCACCTCGCGCAGTTCTACCGCAACCAGAAGGCGCTGCTCGAGGCGCCGGGCCCGCTCGCGCACACCGAGCCGCCCGACACCGAGGCCGCGCGGGCCATCGTGGCGAAGGCGCTCGCCGAGGGACGGCGCGCGCTGAGCGGCCCGGAATCGAAGGCGCTCCTCGAGGCGTACCGCATTCCCGTCGCGCGCACGCGCGCGGCGGCGAGCGCCGAGGAGGCGGCGCGCGCGGCGCAGGCGATCGGCTTCCCGGTCGTGATGAAGATCGATTCCCCGGATGTCACGCACAAGAGCGACGTGGGCGGAGTCCGCCTCGCGCTCGCCGACGCGCAGGCGGTGCGCGCGGCCTACGAGGACATCGTCGCGACGGTGAGGGCGCGCCGGCCCGAGGCGCGCATCACCGGCGTCACCGTCGAGACGATGGTCGCGCGGCCCCACGGCCGCGAGCTCATGATCGGCGTGCTGCGCGATTCGATCTTCGGCCCGGCGATCGCGTTCGGCGCGGGCGGCATCGCGGTCGAGGTGCTGAGGGACCGCGTGATCGCGCTGCCGCCGTTGAACGCGATCCTGGTGGAAGACATGATCCGCGGCACGCGCGTGGGCAAGATGCTCGGCGAGTTCCGCCACCTTCCCGCGGTCGACCGCAAGGCGCTCGAGGCGGTGCTGCTGCGCGTCTCGGAGATGGCGTGCGCGCTCCCCGAGCTCGAGGAGCTGGACGTGAACCCGCTCATCGCGGACGAGAGCGGGTCGATCGCGGTGGACGCGCGCATCGTGCTGCGGCCGGCCGTCGGCCAGCGCACGCGCTACGCGCATCTCGCGATCCATCCGTATCCGGAGGAGATGGAGACCATGGCGCGCTTGCCGGGCGGGGAGTGGGTGAAGATCCGCCCGATCCGCCCCGAGGACGCCACCATGGAGCAGGCGTTCGTCGAGGGGCTGTCGAGCGAGACCTGCCGCCTGCGCTTCCAGAGCTCGCTGCGCTCGCTCACGCCCGCCATGCTCGCGCGCTTCACGCAGATCGACTACGACCGCGAGATGGCGCTGGTCGCGGTGCTCGAGGAGGCGGGCGGCGAGCGCGAGATCGCGGTGTGCCGCTACATCACGCTGCCCGACGGCGAGTCGTGCGAGTACGCGATCGTCATCGCCGACGCGTGGCAGGGCAAGGGGCTCGGAAGGCTGCTGATGACCGCGCTCATCGACGTCGCGAGGAGCCGCGGGCTGAAGACGATGATCGGCTGGGTGCTCGCGAGCAACGCGCCGATGCTCCGCCTCGACGCCGAGCTCGGCTTCGTGAACCTGCGCGACGACGACCCGTTCACGAGGCGGATGGTGCTGGACCTGAAAGGAAAGCCATGAGCACGAAGGACCGCTGGATCTGGTTCGCCATCGCGATCGCCGCGGCGCTCGCGTTGCTGGTGATCGCCGAGACCGTGGCCGGTTGAGCTTTTCCCGCGGCTCGGGTGCCGCGCGTCCGCGTCACTCTCGCGCGTGGCCGCGTCCCGGCACCTGGCTCGCGGTCATCGCGGTGACGAGGTCGATGCCGTCGTGGTCGGCGCGGAACTGGATGTGCACGGAATGCGTCGGCCCATCGAATCGCAGCAGCTCTCCGAGGCGATGCCCGCCGTAGGAGGCCGCGGCGCGCCTCGATGCGGGGGGCCCCAGCGCGCGGATCGCGTCCTGCGGCTCGGCCGCGAAATTGAGCCGTCCCGGCAGCTCGCCCCTGAATTCGGAGCAGCCGTCCTTGCCGTCGCTCATCATGAAGAGGGCCAGGACCTCTCCATCCTCGGAAAGCTTGATCAGCAAGCCGTCCGCGGCGCTGCGCAGATACCTGACCTTCGTCATGCGGTCGTCCGGCGAAGGCTCGCCCGCCTCGGCCCGCAACCGCGGATAGTCCGCAAGGCGCTTCGCCACCTCCGGCTCGGAGACGTTCCTTCCCAGCAACGGGAGGAGAGTGCTCATCCGATGCAGATCCGTGGCGCTCGATGGAGCCGGGATTTCATGTTCCCGCAGGCCATTGGGCGAGGGATGGCGTGCCGACCTCGAGCGATCATTTGCCGGGGCTTGCGCCGAGCACCGATTCGATCGCTTGCTCCGCCTCCTCGAGCGTTTGCGCTCCGGCGATCACCCGGGTCGCTCCGGTTCGATTGTCGCGGACGATCGACGTCGGCGTTCCGGTGATCCCTGCCGCCGTTGCGCTCTTGACGTCCTCTTCCACCCGCCTGGCGATCGCGCGATCCCCCATGCACGCATCGAACGCCGACGCCTGGATATCGAGATCGGCCGCGAGCTTCTGCGCGGAATGCTCCGGCGGGAGGCCGCCGCCGTTCGACTTCGTATTCGCGAACAGCATGTCCGCGTACCTCCAGTACTTGTCGTTCCCGCCGAGCTTCGCCACGCATTCGGCGGCGAAAGCCTCCCGGTGCGCCGCGGGCTCGTGGAACGGGAGCGGAAGGTTGCGGATGACCCAGTTGAGCCGGCCCTTGTAGCGCTCGAGCAATCGCGGCGGTATCTCGTGGAATCGCTTGCAGAACGGGCACTCGAAGTCGGTGTATTCGACCAGGGTCACCTCGGCCCCGGCAGGGCCGCGGACGTGATCGCGCTTCGGATCGAGGGAGGGGACGAGCTTCGCGACCCGGCTCTCCTTCTCTTCGCGGGCCGTGCGTTGCGCCTCCTGCTCGCGCTTCACGTAACGGTCGATCGCGCGCTCGACCGCGGCGTCGAGCGCCCCGCTGCTTTCGAGCTTCCGCACGACGGCATCGACCTGCGCCTGGCTCGGCTCGGTCGCCGCCTCTTCGGGCCACGAGGGCATCGCGGCCAGCGCGGCCAGCGCGAAGATCGTGGATCGCATCGCCGTGGAAAGTCTCATGGGTTGCTCCGTGAAAGCCGTGACCGCGCGGCGGCCATCCGCCCGCTTTCGGGGCGAGGCCGTCTCCGCGCTCGAACGAGCCGCATTTTGACCGGAGTCGAGCGGGACGTCGATCGCCGAATCGCGCCAGCCGACGGGAGGCGCACGCGGGCCGACACGCGGACGACAGGGAGCCGGGACGTTGCGGGATCGCCGGAATCACCGCTGATGCCCGGTTCCGCGGCCCGCAGCGGGCAGGGAGACGCCCACGGCGCCGATCATCGCCGCGAAGCGCGGATCGGCGCGAATCGGGTCGAACGCGGCGTGCGCGGCGGCAAACAGCATCATCGGCGTTCGCTCCGCGAGACCGATCTGCACCCAGCGTGTCGCGTTGTCTGCGTCGCCCATCACGGCGTATGCCCGGGCGAGCGGCCATGCCGATACGTACCGATGGGCGCGCTCGGCTTCCATCCTCGCAAGCTCGGTGCGCGCCTCCGGCTCGGCGCCGGTCGCGGCGTGCACGAAGGCGAGCGCCTCGCGGACATGGGGCATCGAAGGCGATGCCGCGAGCAGCCGCTGCGCTTGCGCGCGGGCGGCATCCGCCTCACCGGCGAGCGCATGCGCTTCCGCGAGGCGCACTCGGGCGGCCACGAATCCCGGATCCCTTTCGAGCGTGCTCTCCAGCTGCCGGACGGCCTCGTCGAACCGCCTCGAAAAGAGGAGGAAATCGCCGACGTTCATGCTGAGGCCGAGATCGAACGGGCTCAGGCGGACCGCCTCGTGGATGAGCCGCAGCGCTTCGTCGGGCTCCCCGCGCATCATCCGCAGATCCCCGTATGCGAGGTAGGTGGTGGTGTAGCTCGGATTGAGCGCGAGCGCACGCCTGAATTCCGCCTCGGCGCCCGCGAAATCCCAATGGAAGAACAGCCGCACCGAGCCGCTCGCCGTGCGCACTTCCGCGCTGTTCGGGTCGAGCGCCAGCGCGCGCGCAAGATGGTCGCTCGCGAGGGCCTGCGCGCGCAGCGGCGGCTCGATGCCGTATATCGCCAGCACGATCTGGCAATCCGTGAGCCCCCCATAGGCAGGCGCGAAATCGGGCGCCGCCTCGGTGCACGCGGCGAACTCGCGGCTCGCCCGGTGCAGCGAATCGGGGCTTCGTTGCGCCCAGAAGTAGCGCCCGCGCAGGTAGTGCTCCAGCGCCGCGTCGCCGGGAGCGCCCGGATCGGTGGAGCGCGACGCTTCCTCGGGGAGCGATTGCGCGCTCACGGCATTGACGACGGCGCGCGCGATCTCGCCCAGCAGTTCCAGCAACTGGCGAAGCTCCCTCGTGTAGGCCTGCGTCCACTCGCACGTTTCGGAACGCGCCTCGATGAGCTGGACGACGACCTGGATGCGGCTGCCCTCGCGGCGCAGGGATCCCTCGAGGACGTGCGCGACGCCGAGCTCGGCGGCGATTTCGCGCAATCGCTTGGGCGAGCGCTTGTACACCATGGAGGACGTGCGCGCGATGACGCGCATCGAGGGAATCCGCGCGAGCTTGGCGATCATCAGCTCGGTCAGGCCGTCGACGAGGTAATCGTCCGCGCCGTCGCCCACCGGGCTCACGAAGGGCAGCACCGCGAGCGAGATGGTCGCCGGATCCGGCGTGGCCCCGGCCGGGTCCGCGTCGACCTGCGCCACGAATCGATACCCGTGGCCCGGGATCGTGTCGATGGCGCCCGGTCCCAGCAGCTTGCGCAGGGTGCTGATCTGGACCTGCAGGTTGTTTTCCTCGACGACGGACGCCGGCCAGACGAGGTCGAGCAGCTCCTCCTTCGCGACAACCCGCTGTCGCCGGCAGATCAATGCATGCAGCACGTCGAACGCTCGCGCGCCGAGATTGGCGGGAACCGCATCGACGAGGAGCTGACGGGTCCCGGGGCGAAGCTCGAATCGGCCGAAGCGGACGTTGGCGTTCATCGATGCCGGCCTGGGTGGCGTTCCTGCGCGGCGACGCTCGCGCCCGTCGGCCGCGAATTCAGGAGTTTTAAGGCGGGTTAAAGGACGCGGGGCGCGGCGCGGGAGGACAGTGTTCCATGGCAACGGCGCCGCGTTTCGCGCCCGTTCCCTTCGATCCGGAGGACGTCATGGATACCCCGCCCAACCTGTCGCACCGCCCGTTCATCGCGACCGCCGTGGCCGCCGCCTTGTCCCTCGCGATCGCCGTCGGAGTTCTGGCTGCGGTGAGCGGGGCGTTTCGACGCGACGGCGCTCCGCTCGAGCGGTTGCGCGCGGCGGAGAACGCGTGCATCGACCACGAATTCCTGTCGGAACGGGAAGCATGCATGGGAACCTATCTTGCGGCCGCCCGTGCGAGGCACCTTGCGAGCCGCTGATGTCGGTCGCCTCGCCCGGGGCTCAGCGTCATCATGGGCCTCCTGCGCCCGCGCGCCATGTTTCTCGCGGAATTGACTGAGCCCGATCACGCGAGGATCGAATATTCACGGCGCGAGCGGCGCTGGCGCCCGCTCGCGTCACGGGCTCACGGGGCGAGGAACGCCTCCACCTTTTCCGCGATCAACGCGTGCGCCGCCTCCGTCGGATGGATCGCGTCCCAGAAGAGGTGCCCGTCGGGGTTCGCGCAGACGAACGGCGCGACATCGGGCATGACGCATGGCGTCGTGATGTCGGTGAACGAGCCGGCGATCTGGTGAATCGCGGTAAAGAACGAAAACCTCTGGAGGTCGATCCCGTCCAGGCCGACCTCGCCGTCCAGCGCGAGATCCAGGTACGTGTTGTAGAAGGTCGAGAGGTAGGTCGCCACACCGGAGAGGCCGGGAATGCCCAGCACGGCGGGAGCCATGCCGAGGTCCGGCGCTTCGAGCACCAGGAAGTTCCTCGCGCCCGCGGCATGCAGCTGCTCGATCCGGCCGGCGACCGACTGGGCCGCCGCGACCAGCCCCGGCGCGACCGTCGCGATCGCATCCGACGGGGCGGATCCCGACAGGATTAGGATCGCGGCAGCCGTCGTCGCATCGTTGATGTCGTTGCCGCCGACTTCGATGACGTAGAGCGTTCCGGAAGGCGCCGTGCCGCCGAAGTCATCGAGGAATGCCGTCACCTGGTACCCGAGGTCCTTGCAGACCTCCGTTCCGCCGTCGCGGTCGTGCGCGCGGGCGCCGGAGAACGCGTAATTCGTGGCCAGCGGATTGTCGCTCCCGAAGGCGGGATTCGCGTTGACGCCGGAACCGAGCGCCTTGGCGACATCCTCGATCCATGTCGGCCCGTTCGTGAAGTGATGGCCTCCGCGTGCGTACGCCGCGTTCGGCGTGAGCAAGTCGTCGAGGTCGTAGCCGGGAGGAACGTTGTTGTTGTGCGTCCCGGCGGTGTGATGGCACTGGCCGGCGAAAAATGTGTTGCCGCTGTCGGACAGGCTGTCGCCGAACACCACCAGCCCGGGAACCGGCGTGGCGCCGGGCGCGGCGGCGGGCAGCGCGAGAAGCGAGGAGAAGAGCGCGCCTGCGAGCGCCCTGCGGTTGAATGCTGTCCTGATCATGGCTTGCCTCCGAACGACCGTTCCGCAGCCCTTTCGGTCGCGATCCTGCCGCGGCCGGCCGCGCGGGCCGCGGGAGATCGCAGAATTCGAGCACGGAAGCGGTTAACCCGTGTTGATCCCCGGCAACCGGCGTTGCCTGGATGTCGGTCGACCTGGAGCGGCCTAGACGTTCGCCACGGGCGTGACCGGCGAGCCGACCGCGCCGGGCAGGCGCAATGGCGGCGCGGTCAGCATGAACGAATGGCGTCCGTTCGTGCGCAGCCACGCGGCGAGATCCGAGAGGTGCCACAACTCGCCGAGCGGAATTCCGCGCAGGAAGAGACAGTGATAGTGCAGCGGGACATACGACTCGGCGCCCGCCTCGCTGCCCAGCCCGATGCGCTCCACTGCATAGTTGTCCGCCGCGATGGCGGAGATCCGCGATTCCGTGATCCAGGCGAGCAGCCTCGGGTCCGTGCCGTCCAGCGCCGCGCACATGCGATGGACGCGCTCGCGGTCGACCTGGCGGTTCATCGCGAGGAGCTCGCTCGCGAAGCCGGTATGGATGCACAGGATGTCGCCGGGTCGAACCAGGATCCGGTCGCGCTCGAGGACCTCGCGCAGCTCCGCGTGGCCCACGTTGCGCAATCCGCGCCCGAAGTGGTGCGCGAAATCGATCATCACTCCGCGCCCCTGGATGGGCCGGGCGGCGAAATTGTCGATCCCGAGCGGCATGGCGATGGAGCCGTGGCGTTCCTCGGGCGAGCGGATGTGCAGCCCTGCCACGAAACCGTTGTAGTAGCAGAGCTCGGGCACGCCATCGCCGTCGGCGTCGAACTCGTGGCCGATGTGCGCGAAGCTGTCCCACTGCGTCGAGTATTGCGTGCACAGGGTCACCACGTCGTCGCAGCCCACGTCGCGAAAGCCCGGCCCCTCGTGCAGGCCGAAGCGATAGTTGAAGAAGGGCTGCCCGTGCCGTTGCGTGGCCCTGAGCGTCGGCGGAAAGCGGTGCGGGGCGAGCGCGCTTCCCCCGGGATAGTCGAGCGGGAGGCTGAGGCAGAACGAGAGTCCCTCGACGATCTCCGAGGCCGCGTTCCGCAGGGTCTCCGGCGTGATGTAGTTGAGGCTGCCCAGCTGGTCGTCGTCGCCGAACTCGCCCCAGTTCGAGCCTTCGGGGCGGCGCGACCAGCGCCTCGCGGGCGGCGTCGATGCGGACATGGTCAAGCGCCTTTCGGCGGTCCGAGCGGGAAATCGCGCGCCCCGAGCCCGATCCAGTCGTTCACGTGGAAATACAGGAACGAGATGCCGCGCCGCCGCCAATCCTGGAGGTCCCCCGGCTTGACCAGGATTCCCGACCGGCGGCCGGCGTCCTTCGCCCGGCGGCAGATGTCTTCGATCGCGGTTGCGACTTCCGGGACGCCGTAGTCGCCCGCGTGGCCCATGCTCTTCGAGAGGTCCACCGGCCCGATGAAGAACACGTCGATTCCGTCGACGGCCAGGATCTCGTCGAGCCGCTCGCA
Organism: Usitatibacter sp.; assembly: GCA_035465975.1. Classification (GTDB taxonomy): domain Bacteria; phylum Pseudomonadota; class Gammaproteobacteria; order Burkholderiales; family Usitatibacteraceae; genus Usitatibacter. The sequence continues at coordinate 478 of DATIVM010000531.1, read as the reverse complement.
GGCGGCGCGGCTCTCGACCTGCGCGACGATGACCTTCGACTCGTACGTCCCGGGGAAGCAGTACCGCACGTCGCGCACGAGCTGCCGGAACTGTTCCGGCGTATCGAGCCGTGGAGCGACGATCCCGTCCACGCCTCGCAGCAGGACCCGCTCGATGACCCAGGCCTCGGGCGAGAAGACGCGGGCCAGGCTGCACAGCCCGGCCAGCCGCGCCGCACGCGCCATGTCCTCGAGCCGCTCGATGTCCGCGCTTCCCTGCTCCCGGTCGATCATCACCGCATCCACGCCGAGCCCCGGCCGCCCGAGGAATTCCACGAGGGCGGGGCTCGGGTAGTCGGGATTCACCACGGTCACCGGGCCGCGGTGCAGCTTGTCCTTGAAGCGAACGGCGGGCGCTTGCGTCATCGGGTCCCCATCGCGGTTCGAGCAGGAGCGCCGAGCATCGACTCGATCGCCGCCCGCTCCCGCTCGAGCAGCT
>DATIVM010000530.1:0-4363 GCA_035465975.1 Usitatibacter sp. | reverse complement strand
TGGATGAAGTGCCCGTCCTTGCCGGTGAGGCCCACGGCCTTGCCGCCCGCCTTGTTGATGAGCGTGACGATCTCCTGGTTGATGAGCCCGCCGAGGACCATCTCGACCACGTCGAGCGTCTCCTCGTCGGTCACGCGCATGCCCTGGATGAACTCGCTCTGCTTGCCGAGCTTCTGCAGCAGCGCCCCGATCTGCGGCCCGGCGCCGTGCACCACGACGGGGTTCATGCCGATCAGCTTCAGCAGCACCACGTCCTCGGCGAAGTCCTCCTGCAGCGCGACGTCGGTCATCGCGTTGCCGCCGTACTTGATCACGATCGTGCGATCGTAGAAGCGCTGGATGTAGGGCAAGGCCTCGACGAGGACCTCGGCCTTCTGCGAGGAGGACAGCTTGGGGGGCATGGGATGGAGGGGAGGAGGGGCGGGGCGGGAAGTGGCGGCTATTGTAGAGGCGGCCCCGGGAAACCAAAAGGCCCCGACGGGCGAATCAGCCGTCGGGGCCGTGCGGCGGGAAGCCGCGGCGGCCTTGCGCGAGGCTTTCGCGCCGGGCCGCGCGCCCTCAGTGCACCTCGACCTTGCGTGCGCTGGCGGCGGCCTTCTTGGGGAGCGTGAGCTCGAGCACGCCGTCGGCGAAGCGCGCCTCGGCACGGGAGGCGTCGAGCTCGACCGGCAGGGCGAGGCGGCGTTCCGACTTGCCCGTGTAGCGCTCGACGTGCAGCCACTTCTCGCCGTCCTTCGCCTCGCGGGCGACCGCGGTCTCGGTGGAAATGGCGACCTCGTTCGCCTCCACCTCGATGCGGATCGCATCCTTCTTCGTCCCGGGGAGGTCGGCGAGGATCACGTAGGCGTCGGGAGTCTCCTTCACGTCCACGCGGATGCGCCTCGGGGCGGGGCCGGCGGCCGGCCGCGCGCGGGCGGGATGGAAGAGCTCGTCGAGCAGGCTGTCGAAGCCGGCCAGGGGATCGTGGCGCAACAGGACGTTCATGGGGTCTCCGTGGGGGATCGTGTTCGATCCGAAGATGGGGTCCGAGCCGCGCCTTTCAAGCGTCGCGCGCGGACGCCCGGCTGCGGTACCATCGACCAGCCGGACCATTCAGGAGCGATCCATGAAGACCTCGCGCGCGCTCATCGCTTCCGCGTTCGCCTCCCTCGTCGCGGCGACGCTCGCCACGCCCTGCGCCGCCGAAGACGCGGGCAGGCCCATGGAGAAGTGCTACGGGATCGCCAAGGCCGGGCAGAACGACTGCGGGACGGCGCGCCATTCCTGCGCGGGAAAGGCGACGCGCGACCGCGATCCGTCGGATTGGAAGCTGGTGCCGAAGGGCACCTGCGAGAAGGCCGGCGGCACGCTCGAGCCGGGCGGCAAGCCCGCCAAGGCGGGCGGCGGCAAGTAGCGGCGTGGCGCGCGCGGCGCTGTCGCTCGGCGCGGGCATCGGGCTGCGCGAGCCCCACCACGACGAGGTCCTCGCGCGCCGCCCGGCGCTCGCCTTCGTCGAGGTCCACAGCGAGAATTTCTTCGCCGACGGCGGGCCTGCGCTCGCGGTGCTCGAGCGCGTGCGCACCCTCTATCCCCTGAGCTTGCACGGCGTCGGCCTCTCCCTCGGCTCCGCGGATCCCCTCGACGAGCGGCACCTGGCGAAGCTCGAGGGGCTCGTGCGCCGCTTCGAGCCGGCGCTCGTCTCCGAGCACCTGTCCTGGTCCTCGATCGACGGGCGGCACGCGAACGACCTGCTGCCGTTGCCGCACACGCTCGAGGCCGCGGCCCACGTCGCGGGGCGCATCGCCGCGGTGCAGGAGCGGCTCGGGCGGCGCATCCTGGTCGAGAACGTGTCGCGCTATCTCGACTTCGAGGATTCGCGGATGCCCGAATGGGAGTTCGTGATGGAGGTCGTGCGGCGCTCGGGCTGCCTGCTGCTCCTCGACGTGAACAACGTCCACGTGAACGCGGCGAACCATGGATTCGACGCGCACCGCTACCTCGCCGCGATCGACCCGGCGTGCGTCGCCCAATACCACCTCGGGGGGCACGAGGCGGGCGCGTTCGGCCTCGTGGACACGCACGCCGCGAAGGTCGCGCCCGCCGTGTGGTCGCTCTTCCGCGAGTCGCTCGCGCGCATCGGGCCGCGCCCGACGCTCGTCGAGTGGGATGCGGCGCTTCCGGCGCTCGACGTGCTGCTCGACGAGGCGTGCAGCGCCGAAGCGGCGCTGCGCGAAGCGTCGGCCGCGCGCGCGGCGGGGGCGCTGCCGTGAACGGCCTCGCGCGACTGCAGCGCGCCTTCGCCGTGGCGCTGGAAGAGGGGCGGGATGCCGACGCGGCGCTCGCGGTGCGCGGGGCGGGCGTCGCGCCCGAGGCGCGCGTCGCGTTCTACCGCGAGAGCCTGCGCATCCAGCGCCACGACGCGCTCGCCGCGACGTATCCCGTGGTGCGCCGGCTGGTGGGCGAGGCGTTCTTCCGTGCCGCCGCGGGGCGCTACGCCGCCGCGCATCCGTCGCGCTCGGGCGACCTCAACCTGTATGGCGACGCGTTCGCGGAATTCCTCGCCGGCGACGCGCCCGCGCGAGCATTGCCCTACCTTCCCGACGTCGCGCGCCTCGAGTGGGCGATCCACGAGAGCGCGCGGGCGGCCGACGCGGGGCCGCTCGACGGCGCCGCGCTCGCGGCGGTTCCCGCGGAGCGGCAGCCGGCCGTGCGGCTCGCGCTCCATCCGTCGGTGCGGCTCGTCGCTTCCGGCCACCCGATCGCCGCGATCCGCGCGGCGAACCTGCCGCCGCGGGACGGCACGATGAGGGGGCACTGGCATCCGGAGCGCGTGTTCGTGCATCGCGAGGCATCGGCCGTGCGCGTGCGTGTCGTGGACGCGGCCGAATGGGCGCTCGTCGAGGCGCTGCGAGGCGGCGCGACGCTCGAGGAGGCGGTGCAGGCGATGGGCGAGGAAGCGGCGCGCTCGCGCCTCGCGGACACGCTCGCGCGCCTCGCCGCCGAAGGCGCGATCGCGGGGTTCTCGGTCGCGGCGGACCGCGCGTGACGCGGCGCCGCTTCGCCGCGCGGCTCGCGCAACTCGCCTTCGCGTCCTGGATCGCCGCCCGCCATGCCGGCGCGATGGCCGCCGCCGCAGCCGCCTCGCCCGGTCCCGCCCAGGCGTTGCGCGTCGCCGCGCTCGCCGAGCGTGTTCTCAAGCTGCAGGCGCAGGCCGGGCAGAACCTCCTCGCCCTGCGCGCGCGGCGCTCGTTCGCCGCGGCGCTTCGCGAGCTCGATGCGGCGATCCGTGCCCTGGGAAACCCGCCCGCTGCGTCGGAGCTGCACGAACGCACCGCGATCCTCGTGCTCCTCGTGGCGCAGTACCGGGCCCGTGCGCAGCGCAGGCCGACGCGCGAGGCGGCCCTCGAGCTGGGCGAGCGGGCCGAGGAGATCGAGTGGGAGGCGCTGCGCATCGCCGCGCTCCTGCCTGCGCCCGCCGATTCGCCGCGCGCGCTCGCGGCGAAGGCGGTCGACGGCGGCCTGCGCGCCGAGCGCATCGGGCGGCTGCTGCTGTGGCAGCGCTGGGGTATCGCTGCGCCCTCGGCGGGCGAGCGGCTCGCCGCCGAGAAGGTGGCGTTGCAGGCCGATCTCGACGCGCTGCGCGCCGCGTCCGGCTCGAGCGCGCAGGCGCACGCCGAGCTGCAGGTGGCCGAGAACCAGGCCGCGTTCCTGTTCGCCGCGGCATGGCGGCTCGACGGGGCGGATGCGGCGCAGAGCCTCGAGTTCGCGGTGAAGGCGAGCGACAACGCGCGCGAATCGCTGGAACGGCTCGCCGCGATCTACGGGGCGATGGGCCCGTGAGGACAGGCGACGCTCAGAGCACGTAGCGCGCGAGATCCTCGCTGCCCGCGAGGCCGGCGAGGCGCGCGTCCACGTAGGCCGCGTCGATCACGAGCCTGCGCGTGTTGCGGCCGGAGTCGAACGAAACGTCCTCGAGCAGCTTCTCCATCACGGTGTAGAGGCGGCGCGCGCCGATGTTCTCGGTGCGCTCGTTCACGGAGTGGGCGATCTCCGCGAGGCGGCGCACGCCCTCGGGCGTGTACTCGAGCTCCACGTTCTCGGTGGCGAGGAGCGCCTGGTACTGGCGCGTGAGGCAGGCGTCGGTGGCGGTGAGGATGCGCTCGAAATCCTCGACCGAGAGGCTCGCGAGCTCCACGCGGATCGGCAGCCGCCCCTGCAGCTCGGGCACCAGGTCCGAGGGCCGTGCGAGGTGGAAGGCGCCGCTCGCGATGAAGAGGATGTGGTCGGTGCGCACCATGCCGTACTTGGTCTGGACCGAGGTCCCCTCCACCAGCGGCAGGAGGTCGCGCTGCACGCCCTGGCGCGAGACGTCCGCGCCGTGCAT
>DATIVM010000529.1:0-3075 GCA_035465975.1 Usitatibacter sp. | reverse complement strand
GTACGCGGCGCTCGTGGAGCGGCGCGCGGCCGGCCGCCGCCGCGTGAAGGAGCGCATCGACCGCGGCATCCGCGAGGGCGACGTGCCGCCGGGAACCGACAGCGCCGCGCTCGCCGACTTCTACCATGCCGTGTTCACGGGCATGTCGGTGCAGGCACGCGACGGCCTCCCGCGCAAGAAGCTCATCGCCACCGTGGAGGCGGCGATGCGGGCCTGGCCAACCGAAGGGCGGGCGGCGCGCCGCGGTCCGCGCCGGGCGCGTGGTGAAGCGGTGCAAGGTCGTTAGTCCGGTCCGAAAGACGCGTCCCACTCTATCCGCGAAGTAGGTCGGAACCCGCCCTAGTTGGCGCGCTCGACGCGCGCGGCGAAGCAGCCGCGGCGGGCGAAATGGGCGTGGAGATAGCTCACCTCCCCGCGGCCGAGCCAGCGCGAGAAGAGCGAATCGGCCTCGCGTCCTTCGACCAGGTCCGCGTCGACCATCATCCCGTGGGCATCGAAGGCGCGCACCGCGAGCAGGCGCGTGCGAAGGGCCGACGGCACCACGCCGACCTCGTCGAAAGGCGCGTCCGCCCCGCTCACGTAGATCGCATGGCTCGCCCGGTACGGCGTCTCGACCGGCAGGTGCTCGTAGTTGAGCAGGATCACCGGGTTTCCCGGGTCGACGTCGGCGAGCGCGACGCGGCACGGAAAGCCGGGCTTCGAATCGGCGACGCAGCGCACGGCGCGGTGGCGCGCGAGCTCCGCGTCGCTCATGCGGAAGTAGCGGGCGAAGCGCGCGGGGTCGAGGCCGCGGATGCGGAAGTCCATGGGTTCTCCTGGGGTGGATCGGATGCGCCCATGTTCGCGCCGCGCCCGCCGCCGGTCGCGCCGTTTTCGGACGCCGAATTCGCGACCTTCAGGCGGCGCTGCGCGCCTCGCGCAGGTTCGCGGCTTCGCCGTGGAGCGCGGCCCGGTAGCGCTCGCCGGCAATCGCGGGGTGGCCATGCGGGGCGCGGCCGGATTTATAGTGTAGTAATCAGTACAGAAAACGAGCGGCCAATCCAGCGGCGCGGGCGCCCGCTGTCAACAAATTCCTTAGCGAACCCTACGGAATATGCGGCGCCGGACGCGCTCGGAGAGCCGAGCCGCCGGCGCGGCGGTAGACTGCGCGGATGGGCGCGAGCAGGGCGGTCGTCGTCGGTGCCGGGGTCGTCGGGCTCGCGTGCGCGAGCCGGCTGCAGATGCGCGGCTACGACGTGACGCTCGTCGACCCGCGCGTTCCCGGGACGCATTGCTCCTTCGGCAACGCGGGCTGCCTGTCGCGCGCCTCCTGCGTGCCGCTCGGCCTGCCGGGCGTGCTCGCCAAGGTGCCGGGATGGCTCCTCGACCCGATGGGCCCGCTCGCCGTCCCGCCGCGCTACGCCCTCGCGATCGCGCCGTGGTTGTGGCGCTTCTGGCGCAGCACGTCGATCGACCGCGTGAACCGCACCGCGGACGCGCTCCACGCGCTCCTCGATCCGACCGTGGAGAAATGGCGTGCGCTCGCCGCGTGGGCGGGAGCCCCGGAGCTCATCCGCCAGGACGGATACGCGTTCGTGTACGAGAGCGAGGCGGCGTTCCGCGGCGATGCGCAGGGGCGCGCGCTGCGGGGCGCGCGCGGCGTGAGGATCGAGGTGCTCGAGGGCCCGGCGGTGCGCGAATTCGATGCCGCGCTCTCGCCTGCCATCACGCACATGGTGCTGCTGCCCGAGCAGGGGCACGTGCCCAATCCCCTCCGGCTCTCGCAATCGCTCGCCGCGCGGCTGCGCGCCGGCGGCGCGACCTTCGTGCCGCGCGCGGTCACCGGCTTCGAGCTGCACGAGGGGCGCGTGAAGCGCGTGCGCACCGACGGCGAGGCGATCGAGAGCGATCACGTCGTCCTCGCCGCCGGAGCCCATTCGAAACCGCTCGCCGCGGCGCTGGGCGCGCAGGTGCCGCTCGAGACGGAGCGCGGCTACCACGTCACGCTCGCCGACCCGAGCGTGCAGCCGCGCATTCCCGTGTGCTCCGGCGAGGGCAAGTACTTCGCGACGCCGATGGAGGGCGGGCTGCGCGTCGCGGGCACCGTGGAGCTGGGGGGCCTGCATGCGGAGCCGAACTGGCGACGCGCCGACGCGTTGCTCGCGGGCGCGAAGCGCCTGCTGCCCGGCCTCGCGCACGGGGGCGTCGAGCGCTGGATGGGCCACCGCCCGTCGCTTCCGGATTCGAAGCCGGTGATCGGCCGGGCGCCGAGAGCGGCGAACGCCTGGTTCGCTTTCGGCCACGGGCACGTGGGGCTCACGGCGGCCGCGCCCACCGCCGAGATCGTCGCGGCGCTCGTCGCGGGCGAGGCGCCGCCGATCGACATCCGGCCGTTCGCGGCGGACCGGTTCTGACCGCCGACTTGGCCGTCGTCCCGGGCCCGGACCCGGAAATGCACCCCGCCGGCGGCCTGCGCCCCCCAATCCGAAAAGGGGCGACTTGATCAGGCGGCTTTCGCCACCATTTGGGCAGATGAGCGTGCCGCTCCGCGGCGCCGCGGATCGACCGGCATGGGGCCGTGCGAGTTCGGCGGCGCAAAGAACCTCCGCGCGGGGACGGCATCTATCCTTTGTTCCGCCAGCCAAGAACGAACGAGCCATGCCCCGTAGAAACGACCCGACCGACTGGATGTGGGCGCAAGCCTGCGAATTCATCGAGCAGGCCGAGCGCATGCATCGGCGGTTCTTTCGCCTCGCCGCCAGCGAGCGCGCGCAGGCGGCGGTGTGGGAGCCGCCGGCGGACGTCTTCGAGGACGACCGCGAGGTGGTGATCGTCGTCGCGCTGCCCGGCGTGCTGGCGGACAACGTCGAGCTCGCCATCGAGCCCGGCGTGCTCGTGGTGCGCGCGCAGCGCCCGCTGCCGCTCGCGCACGGATCGCGGCACGCGGTGCGCCAGCTCGAGATTCCCTACGGCTCCTTCGAGCGCCGCATCCGGCTGCCCCATCCGCGGCTGGAGGCCGTCTCGCGCGAGCTCTCCCACGGCTGCCTGATCCTGCGGCTGAGAAAGGTCGACTAGGAATCCCATGAACACACCCAG
>DATIVM010000528.1:0-4717 GCA_035465975.1 Usitatibacter sp. | reverse complement strand
GCCTCGGTGTTCCTGCCGTTCCTGCCGCTGCTGCCGGCACAGATCCTGCTGAACAACCTGCTCTACGACGTCTCGGAGATCCCGATTCCGCTCGATCGCGCCGACGCGGCGGAGACGGCGCGGCCGCAGAAATGGGACATGCGGCTGATCCGCAACTTCATGTGGGTCCTGGGCCCCGTGAGCTCGCTCTTCGACTTCCTCACGTTCTACGTGCTGCTCGCCGTGCTGCACGCGAACGAAACGCTGTTCCGCACCGGCTGGTTCGTGGAGTCGCTCGCCACCCAGGTGCTGGTGATCTTCGTGATCCGCACGCGCGCGAGCCCGCTCGCGAGCCGCCCCCACCCGGCGCTCGCCGCGGTATGCCTCGCGATCGTGGCGCTCGCCGTGGCGCTCCCCTTCACGCCGCTCGCCGCGACCCTCGGCTTCGCCCCCCCGCCGCCGGTCTTCTTCGGGGTCCTCGCCGCCCTCGTCGCCGCCTACCTTGCCCTCGCCGAGGTCGCGAAGCGCGCGTTCTACCGCCACTCGCGGCGCGAGCGCGTTGCCGCGTGATCCCATTTGACTGCGGTCAACGGTGAGCCCCGCGAGCGGCCTATGCTCGAAATGGATTCCGCGCCGCATCGCGGCTTTATTCGCGTCTGGAGGACCCCATGGCAAACATCATTTCCCGCAACGACCCGTTCCAGGAGCTCGCGCGCCTCGATCCGTTCCGCGACTTCGAGAGCTTCTTCCCCATGCCGCGCGGCATGCGCCGCTGGATGGCGGAGGTGCCGACGGAGCCCGCGGTCAAGCTCGACGTGACCGAGGACGAGAAGGCGTACCACGTGAAGGCCGAGCTTCCCGGCGTGAAGAAGGAGGACATCGACGTCGAGATCGACGGCAACCAGGTTTCCCTCTCCGCCGAGGTGAAGCGCGAGAGCGAGAAGAAGGAAGGCGAGACCGTCGTGCACGCCGAGCGCTACTACGGCCGCCAGTTCCGCAGCTTCACGCTGGCGCGCGAGATCGACCGCAACAAGGCGCAGGCCAAGTTCGAGAACGGGATCCTGGAGCTCACACTGCCGAAGAGCGGCGCAACGCCCGCGCAGCGCGTGAAGATCCAGTGAGGCCGCTCCTCCGCCTCCCGGCCGCCGCGGCGCTCGCCGCCGCGGCCGCGGGCTGCTCGGTACTGCCGAGCGCCCATACGGAGGTGGAGAGCCGCTGGAAGAGCTTCGACGAGGCGCGGATGGCGGTCCAGGCGATCGTGCCCCACGAGAGCACGGTCGCCGACCTCCGCGCCTGCGGCATCGACCCCTACACGAGCCCCAACGTGGAGCTGCTTTCCTTCTCGGACATCGTGCGGCGCTTCCCGCTGGACGGCCGGTACAGCGCCGAGCGCCTCGACGGCGGGCTGCGCGAGTGCATCGAGGCCGGGCAGGCGTGCTCGGGCTACTCGGTCGACCTGAGGGACATCCGGCGCGAGCGCACCGGCTCCTTCCTCGCCGACTTCTTCGGCTTCAAGCGCACGGTCGACGTGTCCGGCTGGACCTTCAACGCGCTGGTGCTCCTGGTGGACGATCGCGTGGTCTACACGCTCCACGGCGGCCAGCCGATCGTGCGCGCGCAGGAGCTGTCGCGCCAGCCGCTGGGGCCGGCGCAGGACGTGGGCAAGTCGCTGCCTCCCTCCAACCCGCACTGAGGATCGCCATGGGCCTTCCCAATCGCCATGCCGTCGACATCGCCCTGCCCGCTCCGCGCCTCGATCGCGGGGTGAGCCTCGCCGAGGCGCTCGAGCGGCGCGCGAGCGCGCGCGAGTTTTCCGACCGACCGCTCGACCTGCACGCGCTCTCGGCGCTGCTGTGGTCGGCGTGCGGCGTGAATCGCCCCGCCACCGGCCAGCGAACCGCGCCCTCCGCGCGCAACTGGCAGGAGATCGAGGTCTACGTGGTCACCGCCGAGGGCATCTTCCTCCACGACGCCGCGGCACGGGCGCTGGTGCCGGTCGCCGAGGGCGACCATCGCGCGGCCACCGGGCTGCAGGATTTCCCGGCCCGCGCCGCGGTGAACCTGGTGTACGTCGCCGACTACGCGCGCATGACCGACGCGTCGAGCGAGAGCCGCGACCTGTACGCGGCCGTCGACACCGGCGCGATCGTCCAGAACGTCTACCTGCATTGCGCGGCCGCCGGCCTCGCGTGCGTGGTGCGCGGCCTCGTGAACCGCGAGGCGCTCGCGCGCCTGCTGCGCCTGCGCCCCTCGCAGCGCGTGACGGTCGCGCAGTCGGCCGGTTACCCCGCGGGCACCTGAGCCCTGCGCGGCGCGCGGTGCACCAGCACCGGCACGTCGCCCAGCGTCATCACCTTGATGGTCTCGCTCGCGAGGAGCACGGCGTTCTCGCCGCTGCGGCCGTGGGAAGCCATGACGATCAGGTCGCACTTGCGGCCGCGCGCCTCGACCACGATCTCGGCGTGCGGCGATTCGCCGCGCACCAGCACGCAATCGCACGCCACGCCCGCGCGGCGCGCGATCTCGCGCACCGTCGCGAGGTACTCGTTGCCGCGCGACTCGAGCACCTTCTCGAGGTGCGCCCCGAACTGCGCGTCGTCGTGGGTCCAGGCGTCGAGCCCCGCGCCGCTCGGCTCGGGAACCACGTGCAGCGCGGTGATGCGCGCGCCCAGCGCCTTCGCCATGTGCGCCGCGGCCGACGCCGCCTCTTCCGAAAGCCGCGAGCCGTCCGTCGGGACGAGGATGTGCTTGAACATGGCGCCTCCGTGGAAAGCGGACTAGACGCGCCGCCAGCTTTCGAGCGCGCGCTCGCTGGCGATCGCCTGGATCACGTCGTTCAGCGCGCTGGATCCGGCCTCGAGCAGGTCGTCCAGCGTCACGATGCCGCACAGGGTGCCCGCCGCATCGACCACCGGCAGCCGGCGCACGCCGCGCCGGCGCATGGTCTTGAGGGAGACGAGGGCGTCGTCGTCCTCGCGCGCGACGACGAGCGTCGGGCCCATGATCTCGCCCACGGTGAGGGTGGTCGGGTCGATGCCCGCCGCCACCGCCTCCACGACGATGTCGCGGTCGGTCACGATGCCCACCGGACGGGGCGGCCCCTCCTGGTCCACGACCACGACGCTGCCCACGTGCGTCTCGCGCATCAGGCGCGAGGCCTCCGCGAGGTTCGCGCGCGGCCCGATCGACACCACTTCCCGACTGCAAACCTCTCCGGTCTTCATCGCGGTTCCCCGGTTTCGCCGAGCCCCATTGTCGCGGCCGGCGCACCGGCGGGATTGATGGCGGTCAAACGGGAGACCGGCCCTTGTGCGAGCCTCGAACCATGATCGCCGCCACGCACGCGCGCCACGGCCGCACCCCGTCCGCGCCCACGCTCGCCGACAAGGTCGCGTTCCTGGGCCTCCCGGGCAGCTACGCGGACGGTACGCGCGAGGTGCGCACCATCGAGACGCACCTCTCCTGGGTGTTTCTTACCGATACCCACGCCTACAAGCTCAAGAAGCCGGTGCGCCACGACGAATGCGACCTCACCACGGTCGCCGCGCGCGCGGCGCACTGCCGCATGGAGATCGTGCTCAACCGCCGCCTCTCGGACGACGTCTACCTGGGCGCCGTGCCGATCGGGCTCGACCGCTCGGGGCACATGCACCTCGATCGCGGCGGCGTGGTGGTCGACTGGCTGATCCGCATGCGGCGCCTTCCCGCCGAGCGCATGCTCGACCGGCTCATCGCCGCGCGAAGGCTGCGCGAGGGCGAGCTCGTGCCGCTCGTGATGCGCCTGGTCCGCTTCTACCGCTCGTGCCGTTCGGAGCCGATGACGGGCGCGCAGTTCCGCGCGCGGCTCGCGGGCCGCATCGCGAGCACCACGCGCGACCTCGCCGCGCCCGAGGCCGAGCTCCCGCTCGCGCTCGTGGAAGCGGTGGGCGAGCGGCAGCTCGCGTTCATCGAGCGCCGCCCCGAGCTCATCGACCGGCGCGTCGCCCTCGGCCGCGTGCTCGAGGGCCACGGCGACCTGCGGCCGGAGCACGTGTGCCTCGAGCCCACGCCGCAGGTGATCGACTGCCTGGAGTTCTCGCGCGAGCTGCGCACCGTGGACGTCGCGGAGGAGCTCGGCTTCCTCGCGCTCGAATGCGAGCGGCTGGGCGCGCCGCGGCTCAAGCGCGAGATCTTCGAGGCCTACACGGATCTTTCCGGCGACCGGCCCGACGCGGCGCTGGTCGATTTCTACCAGTCGCAGCACGCGTGCGTGCGCGCGACGCTCGCCGTCGCGCACCTGCGCGAGCGCGGCCGCGACGACCACGAGCGGTGGCTGCGGCGCGCGGCCGACTACCTGCAGCTCGCGGCGCGGCACATCGCCGCGGAAAGCGCCTAGCGCGAAGCGCTCTCGGCGGCGCTCGACGGTTGCGCCGCCGCGTCGAGGCCGCCGTTGCGGTCGACCCAGAGCGTCCCCGCCACGGCGCTCGCGATGAGCACGAGCGGGATGGCGAGGCGCAGCAGGTCGCCGACGGCGGTCGGGCGGGAAGCGGGAGCGGACTGCGTAGCCATGGGCTTGCCCTCGGGATCCGGTGAGCCCACCCTAGTCCGGCACCGGGCGCGGCGCTGTGAACCAGTACGCAGTTTCGCCGCGCGGCCGTTCCACGCCTCAGAACGTCGGCGGCAGCGGCTCGGGCTCGCCGGGCGACTCCTCCTCCCGGCGGTGCGCCTCGCTATAGGGCGTCGGCTGGGCCGTCTCCAG
>DATIVM010000527.1:0-3731 GCA_035465975.1 Usitatibacter sp. | reverse complement strand
GATCGCGCGGCCGGCCCGGCACTTCTCGAAGAGGCGCGAGGTCGCGACCGGGTTGAAGTAGCCCGCCGCCTCGATGCGCTTCGGGCTGAAGAGCTGGGCGACGTAGTCGACGGGCTTGCCGTCGCGGAAGAAGCTCCGGCTGTCGGGCGCGCGATACGGCTGCTTCGGACGCGCGCGCACCGATTCCGGGATGAGGTCGCGCGTCGCCTCCTTGAGCAGGAATTTCTCGGTGAGGCCGCGCAGCTTCATCTCGGGCGGGAGCGCGTTGGCGAACTCGATCACGCGATGGTCGAGGTACGGGAAGCGGCCCTCGATGGAATTCGCCATCGCCATGCGGTCGCCCTGGGAGCACAGGAGGTAGCCCGACATCAGCGTGTGCGCCTCGATGTACTGGTCGCGCGCGAGCGGGCTCCACCTGCCGATCGATTCGGGGAGCGTGGCCGCGATCCCGGCGAGCGGGTCCCAGCCGTCCACCGCCTCGCGCATCGAGCGCGAGAAGAACCGCGCGATCCGGCCGGTGGTGTTCCAGCGCGGGATGTGGCCGAAGTACGGATCGCGGCGGTGCTCCATGCCCTGCGCGAAGAAGTCGCGGCTGAACGCGTGTCCCGCGGCCGGGGAGTGCTTGAGGTACGGATAGAGTCGCTCGAGGATGCGCGGCCGGAACGGCGAGCGCGGCGAGCGCGCCCAGAAGCGCCGCACCTTCGCCTCCTTGAAGAGGTCGTAGCCGCCGAACACCTCGTCGGCCCCTTCGCCGGTGAGGACCACCTTGTACCCGGCCTCGCGCACGTGGCCCGAGAGGAGCAGGAGCGGCGCGGGCGCGGTGCGCACGATCGGCGTCTCGGCGTGGGCGATGGTCCGGGGGAACACGGCGGCGATGTCCTCGCGCGTGCAGCGGATCGAGGTGTGCTCGGTGCCGAGGAAGCGCACCAGCTCCTCCTGGTAGGCGCTCTCGTCGAATTCCGCGTCCTCGAACGTGAGCGAAAAGGTGCGCACCGGCTGGCGCGCGAGGCGCCGCGCGAGCGCGGCGATCACCGCGGAATCGAGGCCGCCGCTCAGGTACGCGCCCACCGGCACGTCGGCGCGCAGCTGCAGGCGCACCGCGTCCTCGAGCAGCTCGCGCAGCGCCGTCGCGAGCTCCGCCTCGGGGCGCTGCGTCTCGTGGTGCGCCTCGGGGAAGCGCCAGTCCCAGTAGCTCTGCACGCGCCGGCCGCGCTCGTCGTCCACGAGCAGGTGGCCGGGCGGCAGCGACTCGATGCCCTCGAAGGCGGTGCGCGGCGCGAGCGGCGCCCAGTAGGTGCAGATCTCGGCGAGCGCGCGGCGGTCGATGCGGCGCGGGATCGCGGGCAGCGCGAAGAGCGCCTTGATCTCGGAGGCGAACACGAGGCGCCCGTCGCGCTCCGCGTGGAAGAGCGGCCGGATGCCGGTGCGGTCGCGCGCGAGCACGAGGCGGCGCGCGCGCGCATCCCACAGCGCGAAGGCGAACTGGCCGTTCAGCTGCTCGACGAAGCGCTCGCCCTCGTCCTCGTAGAGGTGCACGAGAACCTCGGTATCGGTGCGCGTGCGGAATTGGTGGCCGCCGCGCTCGAGCGCCTCGCGCAGCTCCACGTAGTTGAAGATCTCGCCGTTCAGCACCACCTGCACCGAGCCGTCCTCGTTGCCGATCGGCTGGGCACCTCCGGCGAGGTCGATGATGCTGAGGCGCGCGTGCGCGAGGCCGATCTCCGGGCCGAGGTGGATGCCGGTGCCGTCGGGGCCGCGATGGCGCAGCCGCCCGATCATCGCCGCGAGCTCGGCGCGTTCCGGCGCGCGCGCCGCACGCCGCCCGAGGATGCCCGCTATGCCGCACATGGCCGCTTTCTCCCTTCGTTGTAATGGCCGTGCTTCATGAATCCGCCCATCCCCGCCACCGGTAGTAGCGAAGGCCCGCGAGCTCGTGGAGCGCGAGCGACCACAGGCGCGGGCCGCCGTCGTCGGGGAGCCAGGCGCGCCAGGTGGGCGCCGCGATCTGGCGGAAGTCGCAGGGGCGCGGCTCGAGGCGCAGGCCGAGCCGCGCCGCCACCGCGAGGGCGCGCGGCATGTGGATCGCGCTCGTCACGAGCCACGCCGGTCCCCGGTGCGTGCGAATGAGCGGCGCCGATTGCGAGAGGTCTTCCCAGGTGTTGCGCGAGCGCGGCGCCGTCATCACCGCGGCCGGCGGCACCCCCGATTCCAGCGCGACGGCGCGCATGAGCGCGGCGATCGATTCGCGCTCGCCCCCGGGCCCCCCGGTGAGCAGCAGCGTTCCGCCCGTCTCGCCGCGCAGCCGGATGCCTTCGCGCAGCCGTTCCCATCCGTGCGCATCGAGTCGCGGGGGGCCGCTGCCGTCGGCGGCGGCGAGGTTGCCGCTGCCCAGCACGACGATCAGGGCGCGCGCGTCGGGGGAAGCCGCGCGCGGCGCGGGCGGCGGTCCCTCGAGGCGCGCGACCAGCAGGTTCGCGATGCCCGGCGAGCTGAAGATCCAGCTCCAGGCGGCGAGCGCGGCGAGCAGCACGGTCGCGTACACGGCGCCGGGGAGGAGGAGGTTGACGGGATCGAACATGGCCGCTCAGCGCTGGTGGTTGGGAAAGGCCGGCGGAACGACGACCATGTACGTGTCCACGTCGGTCTCGCTGTTCCTGCCCCAGTTCGAATCGAAGAGCACGCGCGTGAGGTCGCGGTTGGCGACCGCGTGGGGCTCGGTGAAGTACTTCGCCGCGATGCCGTGGTGGAAGGCGAGCCCGACGATCTTCGGGTCCTCGCGCAGCTCCACGGCGAAGACGCGCCGGTGCAGCCACTGGAAGTGCGGACCGATTCTCTCCTGCACCTCGGAGCCGCTGCGGTAGTCGGCGTAGGTCGACATCACGACCCAGCCCGGCTTGCGGAAGGCCTTGCCCGAGAAGTGCATCGCGGTCGCGGTATGGTCGAGGTACGTCGGGAAGAGGTCGGTGCGCTTGCCGGTGCGCAGGTCCACCATGTAGACGGGGCCGCCGCGCCGCTCGTAGTCCACCGAGACGTAGACGTCCTCGCCCGAGGCGCCCACCGCGATGTCCGAGTGCTCGCCCTTGGCAGCGATGCGGCGGGGATGCGAGAAGTCGCGGTCGAAGACGTACGGGCCGTCGTCCCACGACACGACCACGTAGGCGCCACTCGGCGACATGCTGAGGTGGTCGGGCCGCGGCCGGCCGTTGCGGCGCAGGTCGTAGGTGGCGAGGATCGTGTCGGTCTTCAGGTCGTACGTGAAGAGCCCCACGCCGCGCCATTGCGCATCGTCGACCTGGAAGGCCCAATAGCGCAGATCCGCGGAGGGAGAGCCTTCGGAGCGCGTCCATGCCGCCGCGGCATCGGGCCAGATGCGGCGCAGCCGCTCGCCGAAATCCGCCGCCACGCGCGAGCTTCCCTCGGCGACGCGCAGCTCGTGGAGCTTCATTCCCACGCCGTTGCGCGGCAGGTAGTAGAGGCGATCGGGATCCTTCGGGTCCCACTGCGGCTCGGCGTCGCCCGCGAGCCCGGGCAGCAGCCCGAGCGGCTCGAGCGTCGCGGCGTCGTAGAGGTACCACCCGCCCTGCGAATCGGCGACGATCAGGCGCGTGTCGTCGGCGTTGAACGGCTGGCGGCGCGAATAGTCGTTGCGGGCGAAGCCGCGCGGCGGCTCGGCATCGTGCTCGGTGACGCGCACCACGCAGGTCCCGAACGCGGGCTCGCGGAACGCCTCG
>DATIVM010000526.1:0-6913 GCA_035465975.1 Usitatibacter sp. | reverse complement strand
AGGAAATCTCGTACATCCACGCCGAGGCGTATCCCGCCGGCGAGCTCAAGCACGGCCCGCTCGCGCTGGTGGACTCGCGCATGCCGGTGATCGCCATCGCGCCGCGCGGCGCGCTGCTGGAGAAGCTCAAGTCGAACCTGCAGGAAGTGCGCGCGCGCGGCGGCGAGCTCTTCGTGATGGCCGACGAGGACACGCACATCGCCCACGGCGAGTCCCTGCACGTGATCCAGCTGCCGCCCCATCCGCCGATCGTCTCGCCGATCGTGCACGCGGTGCCGCTGCAGCTCCTCGCCTACCACGCGGCCGTGTGCCGCGGCAACGACGTGGACAAGCCGCGCAACCTCGCCAAGTCGGTGACGGTGGAGTAGGCGATGAGCAGCCAGCCGAGAATCGAGCCCTCCGCGATGCGTCCGCGCCCCGCGGCGGCGACGCCCGTCCCGCTCCCCGGTCCCCACGAGCCGCGCGAATCCGGCATCGACACGTCGCCCGCGCGCATCCCGCCGCTGCGCCTCTTCCAGCACGTGGATCGCATGGCCGTGCTCGCGCTCGTCGAGGCGGCGGCCGTGGCCGCGGCGCTCTACGCCGCCGTGCTGCTCCGCTACCCGGATTCGAGCCTCGCGCTCGTCCAGGCGCGCGTCGGCCCCCTGTGGCCGCGCGCGTTCCTCGTGGTCGGCGTGACGTACCTCTGCCTCGTCTCCATGGGCCTCTACTACCTGCGGCAGCGGGCCGATTTCGCGAGCGTCCTCGCGCGGCTCCTCGTCGCCGGCGCGCTGGCGCAGGCGGTCCTGTGGCCCCTCTTCGAGGCGGTGGCCTCGCTCTACCTCGCCCACGGCGTGCTCTTCTTCGCAGGCGTCTTCGCGATCCCGGCGCTCGCCGCGATCCGCTTCGCGTTCCTGCGGCTCGTCGACGAGGACGTGTTCAAGCGGCGCGTGGTGGTGTGGGGCTGCGGCGCTGGCGCGGCGAGCATCGAGCAGCGCCTGCGGCGCCGGTCGGATCGGCGCGGCTTCCTCATCCTCGGCTACGTGCAGGCGCCCGGCGAGGATCCCGCCGTCGCGGCGGACGCGCTGCTGCAGCCGCAGCACGAGCTCATGCGCCGGCTCGTCGCCGAGCGCGTCGAGCAGGTCGTGGTGGCGATGGAGGACCGACGGCGCGAGTTCCCCGAGGCCTTTTTGCGCGAGTGCCGCCGGCAGGGGATCGGCGTGTGCGACCTGGTGAGCTTTCTCGAGCAGGAAAGCGGCCGCGTGAGCGTCGAGCTGGCGCGCCCGAGCTGGCTGATCTTCTCCGACGGCTTCCGCTCCGGGATCGTCCTGCGCGCGGGCAAGCGTGCGTTCGACATCGGGCTCTCGCTCCTCGTGCTGGTGCTCGCTTCGCCGGTCGCGCTCGCCACCGCGATCGCGATCTTCCTCGAGGACCGCGGGCCGGTCCTCTACAGCCAGGTGCGGACCGGGCAGTACGGCCGGCCGTTCCGCATGTTCAAGTTCCGCAGCATGTCGGTGGACGCCGAGGCGACCGGCGCGCCGGTGTGGGCGGTGAAGGACGACCGGCGCGTGACGCGCGTGGGCGCATTCATCCGCAAGGTGCGCATCGACGAGCTGCCCCAGGCGGTGAACGTGCTGCTGGGGCAGATGAGCTTCGTCGGCCCGCGGCCCGAGCGGCCCTCGTTCGTGGAGTCGCTCACCCGCTCGATCCCCTTCTACTCGGAGCGGCACCTCGTGAAGCCCGGCATCACCGGCTGGGCGCAGGTGCGCTTCCCCTATGGCGCCTCCGAGGAGGACGCCCGGGAGAAGCTCGGGTACGACCTTTATTACGTCAAGAACTGCAGCGTGCTGCTCGACCTCATCGTGCTCCTGCGCACCGTGGAGATCGTCCTCTTCCGCGTGGGCTCGCGCTAGCGCCTTTCCAGGAGATTCCCCAGATGTACAAGGAAGACCAGATCGCGGAGACCTCGCTCACCCTCGCCCCGACCGAGGCGCCGCCGCGCGCGACGACCCTCGCGGTCGTCGGCCTCGGCTACGTGGGGCTGCCGCTCGCCGTGGAGTTCGGGCGGTTCCACCGCACGATCGGCTTCGACATCTCGAAGCCGAAGGTCGAGGCGTACCGCCGCAAGGTGGACCCGACCGGCGAGGTGAGCACCGAGCAGCTGCAGGGCGCCCGCTGGCTCGAGGTGACCTCGGAGGCCGCCGCGCTCAAGGAGGCGGAGTTCGTGATCGTCGCGGTGCCCACGCCCGTCGACAGCGCGCACAACCCCGACTTCGGGCCGCTGCTCTCCGCGAGCGAGGTCGTCGGCCGCAACCTGCGCAAGGGCGCGACCGTCGTCTTCGAGTCGACGGTCTATCCGGGCGCGACCGAGGAAGTGTGCATCCCCGTGATCGAGCGCCACTCGGGACTGCGCTGGAAGGAAGGCTTCTTCGTAGGCTACTCGCCCGAGCGCATCAACCCCGGCGACAAGGAGCACAGCTTCGCGAGGATCCTGAAGGTCGTGTCGGGCGACACTCCCGCGACGCTCGAGCGCGTCGCCGCGATCTACGGCGGCGTCGTCACCGCGGGCGTGCACCGCGCGAGCTCGATCCGCGTGGCCGAAGCCGCGAAGGTGATCGAGAACACGCAGCGCGACCTCAACATCGCGCTGGTGAACGAGCTCGCGATCCTCTTCCACCAGATGGGCATCGACACCGGCGAGGTGCTCGAGGCGGCCGGCACCAAGTGGAACTTCCTGCCGTTCCGCCCCGGGCTCGTCGGCGGCCATTGCATCGGCGTGGACCCCTACTACCTCACCTACAAGGCGGAGACGCTCGGCTACCACCCGCAGGTGATCCTCTCCGGCCGCCGCATCAACGACGGCATGGGCAAGTACATCGCCGAGCAGACCGTGAAGCGCCTGGTGCTGCGCGACTTCGCCGTGCACGGCCAGCCGATCATCGTGCTCGGCCTCACGTTCAAGGAGAACTGCCCGGACATCCGCAACTCCCGCGTGGTCGACATCGTCCACGAGCTGCAGTCGTTCGGGGCGCGCGTGCACGTCCACGACCCGCTCGCCGACCGCGAGGAGGCGCGGCACGAGTACGGCGTGGAGCTCACCGAGTGGAAGGACCTCCCCCGCTCGGCGGCCATCGTCGCCGCGGTGGCCCACCGCGAGTTCGCGCGGCGCCGCGTCGACGAGCTCGTGGAGAAGATCGCCCCCGGCGGCGTGTACATCGACGTGAAGAGCCAGTGCGACGCGAAGGCGCTGCGCGCGCGCGGCATCGACGTCTGGCGCCTCTGATCCCGGACGCCGCGCGAGCTTCCATGGCAGCCACCTCCCCGATCCCCGCGCTCGCCGCGCCCGCCCGCGCGCAAACGGCGCTCGCCCGCCCGCGCTACGACCTCCTCGACGGCCTGCGCGGGCTCGCGGCGATCGCGATCGTGGTGCACCACGCCACCGCGACGAGCGGCCACCGCGAGCTCTTCCCCTCGGCGGCAACGGCGGTGGAGTTCTTCTTCTGCGTCGCCGGCTTCGTCACGGCGGCGGCGCACCAGCAGAAGCTCGCGGAGGGCATGCGGTTCACGCAGTACGGGCGGCGCCGGCTGCTGCGCCTCTACCCGATGTACGCCATCGGCACGCTCCTCGGCGTCGCGGCGATGGCGATGCTCCAGGCGCACGGCCTCACGAACCTCGGGACGGCCGGCATGGCGGGCGCCTTCGCGCTCAACGCGCTGTTCCTGCCCTATTTCAACTTCGGTTATTTCCAGCAGGTGCTCGCCACCCCGATCCGCGGCGCGGTCTTCCCGTTCGATCCGCCGGCCTGGACGCTCTTCTTCCTGCTGGCGACGAACCTGCTCTACGCGGCCACGGCGCGCGCCGGACGCGGCATCGCGTGGACGATCGTGGCGGCGGCGGGAGCCTCGCTCTGGCTCGCGGGGCTCGCGTACGGCGAGGCGCCGGGGTGGGGCGCCGACAACCTGACGGGCGGATTCCCGCGGGTGCTGTTCTCGTTCTTCGCCGGCGTGATGATCTACCGGCTGCGCGATCGCCTGCCGCTGCGGCTGCCCGCGGCGCTGCTGGTCGCGGCGACGCTCGCTCTCTACGAGATGCCGCATTTCGAGGGACACCTTTATTACTGGCTCGTGGCGGCGATCGCGATCGTGCCGCTCCTGGTCGCCGCGGCGTCGAACTGCCCGGTGGCCGAGGGGAACCTCTTCCAGCGCCTGTGCCGCTACTCGGGCCGCATCTCGTATCCGCTCTACTGCATCCATTACCCGCTGCTGATGCTCCTTCCGCTCGCGGTGCCGACGGCGACCCCCTTCCCGCTGCTGCTCGCGGGCTTCGTCGCGGCCTGCCTGGGCCTCTCGCATTTCCTCGCGAGGCTCGTCGAGGCGCCCGTGCAGGCGCGCCTTTCCTCTCCGCGGCGCGCCCCATGAACACCGGCACCGTCCACCCGGACCGCGTCTCCATCGTCATCCCGGCGTACAACTCGGCGCGCACGATCGGCGCGACGCTCGAAAGCTGCCTCGCCCAGCGCTACGACGACCTCGAGATCGTCGTCGTGAACGACGGGTCCACCGAGGAAGCTCTGCCGCGCGTGCTCGCGTCCTTCGGCGAGCGGATCCGCGTCGTGAACCAGCCGAACGGCGGCGTCGGCGCGGCGCGCAATGCGGGGCTGCGGGCGGCGAGCGGCGAGCTCGTGGCCTGGATCGACAGCGACGACCTCGCGCGCCCGGACTGGATCGAGGTCGAGGCCGCGGTCCTCCACGCCTACCCCGACGTGGTGCTCGTCTCCTCCGAGTTCACGGCGTTCACCGATTCCGGCGGCGACATCCCGGGCCCGCACAGCGGCGTGTACTACCGCGCGGTGAACGCGCTCGGCGGAATGGCCCGCATCTATCCCGAGGCGCGCCCGATCCCCGGCGGCCGCGGCGGCGGGCTGCGCGTCGGCCGGGTCTACGAATCCCTCGTGTGGGGCAACTTCGTGCACTTCGGCACCTCGATGGGGCGCGCGGGCGTCTTCCGCCGCCTCGGCGGCTTCGATGCGACGCTGCGCTACGGCACCGAGTGGGACATGCTGATCCGCATGTCGCGCGTCGGCCCGTTCGCGTTCGTCGAGGCGCCGCTGCTGCGCTATCGCCGCAGCGAGTCGCAGCTTTCGCACAACGCCTCGGGCGGGCGCATGCCGCTCGAAAGCATCCGGGTGCTGGAGAAGGTGATCCGGCACGACCCCGATCTCCACGCGCGGCATCGCGACCTCTTCGCGTCTCGAATGGCGCGCGCCCGCGTGGAGGCGGCCGAATTCCTCGCGCCCGAACGGCGCGGCGAGGCCCTGCGCCTGCTCGCCGAGGCGCTCCCCCGCCGCCCGCAGGCGGGCCCGTGGCTGCACGCGTTCGCCAAGGCCGTGCTGCCGCGCCCCGCGATCGAGGCCGTGCGCCGCATCCGTCAGCAGTCATTCCGTGGGCGGGCCTTGCCGCCCGCTTCCCAGAAGGAGGTCCCATGAGCGCCCGATTCACCCGCATCCTGCATGCGATCGCCACGATCGCCGCCGCGGCCGGCATTCTCGGCGGTTGCGCCGCGACGCATCCCGCGGCACCGGCATCCGCCGCGTCGGCCGACTACCGCTACCGCATCGGACCTGGCGACACGCTGAACATCGTCGTGTTCCGCAACCCCGACCTGTCGATGGTCGTCCCGGTTCGCCCCGACGGCCGCATCTCCGCGCCGCTCGTGAACGACATGCAGGCCGCCGGGAAGGATCCGGCGGCCCTCGCGCGCGACATCGAGAAGGAGCTCGCGAAGTACGTGCGCGAGCCGGTCGTGAGCGTGGTCGTCACCCACTTCGTCGGCCCGTACAGCGAGCAGATCCGCGTGGTCGGCGAGGCGACGCGGCCGCAGGTGCTCCCGTACAAGGAGAGGATGACGCTCCTCGACGTGATGATCGCCGTGGGCGGCGTCACCGACTTCGCCGACGGCAACCACGCGTCGATCCTGCGCACCTCCGAGGGCGACAAGCAGTACGGCGTGCGCATCAACGACCTGCTGAAGCGCGGCGACGTGTCGGCCAACGTCGAGGTGCGGCCGGGCGACGTCATCGTCATCCCGCAGAGCTGGTTCTGAGCGGGGAGCGCGCATCCATGCACGGCTTCGACGACGCGTTCCGCCAGGCGGCCATCAGGCTGCGCGGCATGTGGACCTACCGCTGGCTCGGCCTCGGGGTCGCGTGGGCGGTCGGCCTCCTGGGCATCGCCGCGATGCTGGCGGTGCCGGCCCGCTACGAGGCGACCGCGCGCATCTTCGTGAACACCGATTCGATCCTCAAGCCGCTCATGACGGGCCTCACGGTGCAGCCCAACGACGAGCAGCGCATCACCATGCTGAGCCGGGTGGTGATCAGCCGGCCCAACGTCGAGAGGCTGGTGCGCGAGGTGGGACTCGACGGGGAGGCGCGCACGAAGGAAGAGCGCGAGCGCGTGGTCGACGGCGTGATGAAGACGCTCGAGTTCCGCGGCGACGGCCGCGACAACCTCTATACGCTGAGCTTCCGCGACGTCGACCCGGCGCGCGCCAAGCGCGCCGTGGAGATCCTCGCCAACACGTTCATCGACTCGAGCAAGGGCGGCAAGAGCGAGGACACGGAGGCGGCCAAGACCTTCATCGACGAGCAGATCGCGGTCTACGACAAGAAGCTGCGCGACGCCGAGAACCGCATGAAGGAGTTCCGCCTGCGCTACCTCGGCATGACGCCCGGCGAGGGCCGCGACTTCCTCATGCAGATGGCGGACGCCGAGCGCCAGCTCACCCAGGCGCGGCTCGAGCTGCGCGAGGCCGAGCGCGCGCGCGACGCCTACCGCAGGGGCCTCGCGGGCGAGGAGGCCGCGCCCGGCGCGGTCGCGGCGCCGGATCCCGCGATCACGGATGTGGACGCGCGGATCGACGCCATGCGCCGTA
>DATIVM010000525.1:0-3997 GCA_035465975.1 Usitatibacter sp. | reverse complement strand
CGAGTGGAAGGTCGACATGTCGGGCAGTTACGTGAAGATCACGTCCGAGGAAGCGCCGTGGTCGACGGACGCCAAGATCGAGGGCGGCAACCTGGGCCACCGCCCGCCGGTGAAGGGCGGCTACTTCCCCGTGCCTCCCGTCGATTCCCTCCAGGACATGCGTAGCGCGATGTGCCTCGCGCTCGAGGAGCAGGGCGTCGAGGTCGAGGTGCACCACCACGAAGTGGCGGCGCCCGGCCAATGCGAGATCGGCACCAAGTTCAGCACGCTGGTGAAGCGCGCCGACTGGCTGCAGATCCTCAAGTACACCGTCTGGAACGTCGCGCGCTCCTACGGCAAGACCGCGACCTTCATGCCGAAACCCGTGGTGGGCGACAACGGCTCCGGCATGCACGTGCACCAGTCGGTGTGGAAGGGCGGCCAGAACCTCTTCGCGGGCGACGGCTACGCGGGCCTGTCCGAGTTCGCGCTCTACTACATCGGCGGCGTCATCAAGCACGCGAAGGCGCTCAACGCGATCACGAACCCGGGCACCAACTCGTACAAGCGCCTGGTGCCGCACTTCGAGGCGCCGATCAACCTCGCGTACTCGGCGCGCAACCGCTCCGCATCGTGCCGCATCCCGCACGTCTCGAGCCCGAAGGGGCGCCGCGTGGAAGTGCGCTTCCCGGATCCGACCGCGAACCCGTACCTGTGCTTCGCGGCGCTGCTCATGGCGGGCCTCGACGGCGTGCAGAACAAGATCCATCCGGGCGACCCGCTCGACAAGAACCTCTACGACCTCCCGCCCGAGGAAGCGGAGAAGGTGCCGCACCCGTGCGCCTCGCTCGACGAGGCGCTCGAGCACCTCGACAAGGATCGCGACTTCCTCACGCGCGGCGGCGTGTTCACCAACGACATGCTCGACGCCTACGTCGCGATCAAGTACGAGGAGGTGCAGCGCTTCCGCATGACCACGCACCCGGTCGAGTTCGACATGTACTTCTCGTCGTGAGGTACCGGCGCGGGTGGGGGCTTCGGGCCCCTTCCCGCGGCGGCCGCGCCGGGCACTTGTGTTCGCAGCGGCGCCAAACCACAAGGTATTGTGAAGTTTGCGCTGCATGTTATTGATCTCATTGCTTTTTCAATGACCGCTGCCTATCCTGTGCCTCCCGTTTCAGCAAAGGGAGCGCGGCATGAAGACCGTGTGGATCGCGAGTTGCGCCCTGCTGTTCTCGAGCGGCGCGCTCGCGGAGACGACGATCTACAAGCTGGTCGACGAGAGCGGACGCGTCACGTACTCGAACAAGCCCATGAAGGGCGCCACGGTGATGGAGCTCGAGCCCATCACCACGCTGCCCACGCCGCCGGCGGTGCTCGCCGCGAAGGTGACGCTCCTGCCCGAAACGCCGAAGCCCACGGCGAAGCCCGCCGTCGCGACGTTGACGCCGGTGCAAGCGACCTCGCTCGCATCGATCGACGTGCAGACGCAGAAGCGCCGCGACGACGCGCGCCGCGGGATCCTCGCGGACGAGCTCTCGAAGGAGCAGCAGGCGCTCGAGCAGGCGCGCGACGCGCTCGCGCAGGAGCAGCGCAACCCCGCGCTCCTCGAGGCGGTGCGCGTGGCGCAGAACGCGGTCGATCCCACGCCCGCGCAGCAGCAGCAGTTCCGCGAGAACATCGACAAGGCCTCGGGTCGCATCCGGGGCCTGCAGGCCACCGTCGCCGAGCACGAGAAGAACGTCGAGGCGCTCCAGAAAGAGCTCGGCGCCCTGAAGCCCTAGCCTCGCGCAGTCTCCCCTTCCGGCATTCCCCTTCGGCCGAGGCGCCGGCCCGCCGGGCTGGCGCTCCTCTTGCTTGTCTTCGCCGGACCGCACGGTGAGCCGCGCGTTCGCAGGTCTCGAGCTGCTCACTACCGCCGTGCTGCTGCTCGACGAGGAACTGCGCGTGACCCATGCGAACCCGGCCGCCGAGACGCTGCTCGCCCAGGGCGCGAGGCACCTGATCGGTGCGCCCCTGGACCGCACGCTGCCCGGCAACGAGGCGTTCTTCCAGCGCCTGCGCCAGTCGATCGAGGCCGACGCGGGGTTCAACGAGAACGAGCTCACGCTCGAGGTCGGCGGTCAGGCGCTCCACCTGCACTGCGTGATCAGCCCCGTGGAAGCGGGCGAGTCCCGGCTGCTGATCGAGCTGCGCGAGCTCGAGCAGCAGCTCAAGATCGCGCGCGAGGCGAAGATCCTCGAGCAGCAGGAGGCGAACCGCGAGCTCATCCGCAACCTCGCCCACGAGATCAAGAACCCGCTCGGCGGCATCCGCGGCGCCGCCCAGCTCCTCGAGCGCGAGCTCGAGGATCCCGAGCGGCGCGAGTTCACGCAGGTGATCGTGAAGGAGGCGGACCGGCTGCAGTCGCTCATGAACCGCCTGCTCACGCCGAGCCGGCTGCCGCGCATGGAGCCGATCAACATCCACGAGGTGACCGAGCGCGTGCGCACGCTCCTCCTCGCGGAGTTCCCCTCGGGGCTCGCGGTCCGCCGCGACTACGACACGAGCCTCCCGGACCTGGTCGGCGACAAGGAGCAGCTCATCCAGGCGCTGCTCAACGTGGCGCGCAACGCCGCGCAGGCGACCGGGGGCCGCGGCGAGATCCGCATCGCGACGCGCATCGCGCGCCAGGTGACGATCGCGCGCAGCCGCTACCGGCACGCGCTCTCGGTCGCCATCGAGGACAACGGCCCGGGCGTCCCGCCCGAGCTCGCCGAGCGCATCTTCTATCCCCTGGTGAGCGGGCGCGAGGGCGGCACCGGCCTGGGCCTGTCGCTCGCGCAGAGCTTCGTGAGCCAGCACCACGGGCTCATCGAGTTCGAGAGCGTGCCGGGGCGCACGCGTTTCACGATCCTGCTGCCGATCCGGGAAGGGAGTGGCGCGCCATGACGAGCAACGCGGTCTGGATCATCGACGACGACCGCTCGATCCGCTGGGTATTCGAGAAGGCGCTCACGCGCGAGGGCATCCCGCATCGCACCTTCGAGACCGCGCGCCAGGCGCTCGACCGCCTGCCGCAGGAGTCGCCGCAGGTCGTGGTGAGCGACATCCGCATGCCGGGCGCATCGGGGCTGGAGTTCATGCGCGAGCTGCGCAGCCGCCTCCCGGCCACGCCGGTCATCATCATGACCGCCTATTCGGACCTGGAGAGCGCGGTCGCGGCGTTCCAGGGCGGGGCGTTCGAGTACCTGCCCAAGCCCTTCGACGTGGACCACGCGGTGGAGCTCGTGCGCCGCGCGATGGAGGAGAGCCGCCGTCCGGCCGAGGCCGCGAAGGCGGAGGAAGCCGCGCCCGAGATCCTCGGCCAAGCCCCGGCGATGCAGGAGGTGTTCCGCGCCATCGGCCGGCTCGCGCAGTCCCAGGCGACGGTGCTCATCACCGGCGAATCGGGCACCGGCAAGGAGCTCGTCGCCCGCGCGCTGCACCGCCACAGCCCGCGCGCCGGGAAGGCGTTCGTCGCGATCAACACCGCCGCGATCCCCAAGGACCTCCTCGAGAGCGAGCTCTTCGGCCACGAGCGCGGCGCGTTCACCGGCGCCCAGTCGATGCGCCGCGGCCGCTTCGAGCAGGCGGAGGGCGGCACGCTCTTCCTCGACGAGATCGGCGACATGCCGCCGGACTTGCAGACGCGGCTGCTGCGCGTGCTCTCCGACGGCCACTTCTACCGCGTCGGCGGCCACACGCCGCTCGCCGCGAACGTGCGCGTGATCGCCGCGACGCACCAGGACCTGGAGTCGCGCGTGCGCGAGCGGCTCTTCCGCGACGACCTCTACCACCGCCTGAACGTGATCCGCCTGCGCCTGCCGGCGCTGCGCGAGCGGCGCGAGGACATCCCGATGCTCGCGCGGCATTTCCTCGCGAAGAGCGCGCGCGATCTGGGCGTCGAGGTGAAGCGCCTCACCGACGCCGCGATGCAGTTCCTCGCCTCGCGCGACTGGCCGGGGAACGTCCGCCAGCTGGAGAACGTCTGCCACTG
>DATIVM010000524.1:0-3274 GCA_035465975.1 Usitatibacter sp. | reverse complement strand
TCCACGCCGCCGCGCGAAAGGCGGATCCAGCCGCGCGACTGGAAGTCGGAGAGGATGCGGCTCACGGTTTCCATGGTGAGCCCGAGGTGCTCGCCGATCTCCTGGCGGCGCATCGGCAGGCGGAAGGCGCTGCGCGAGTAGCCGCGCTCGCCCCAGCGGCGCGAGAGGTCCACCAGGAAGCGCGAGACGCGCTCCGAGGCGGCGTGCCGCGTGAGGAGCGAGGCGTGCTCCTGCGAGCGCGCGAGCTCGCCGCCGATGAGCTTGCGAAGCTGCGCCCCCAGGCTCGGGATCCCTTCGGCGAGGATCTCGGCGCGATAGCGCGGGATCTCGCACACCTGGCAATCCTCGAGCGCCACCGCCTCCGTGGGGTGGACGCCCGTGCCGAACGCGTCGAGCCCCGCCGCGTCGCCGGGCAGCAGGAAACGCACGATGAAGCGCCCGCCGTCGGGACCGGGCGCGCACGCCTTGAGGAAGCCGGCACGCACCGCGTAGAGCGCCGATTGCGGCGAGCCCGCGCGATAGAGCCGCTCGCCGCGCGCGAGGCGCCGGCGCGTCTGCACCGCGTTGAGCCACCCTTCGGCCGCGGAGAGCGGGTAGCACAGCGGATGCATCGCGCAGGCGGTGCAGGCCACCTGGCGCCCGCGCATCGCGGGCTTGTCGGTCGTGGGGGGCGGTTCGAGCGGGGCGGGATTGACGGGCAGATCCATGATGTCACCTCATGGCAACGCGGGCTTGAGGCCCGTGAGCAGATATTCGAGAAGCTCGGCGACCGGGCGGATCGCGGAGCCGAACGGCAGCGCCTCCGAGCCGCGGAAGAAGAGTCCCTTCTTCACGTCGCCGTGCAGCGCGTGGGCGAGCCGCGTGGCGATGCAGAACTGGCCCATGCTCGCGATGCCGTCGCGCAGGCCGCAGGTCGTGAGGCACTGCGCGGCGGGGACGCAGCGGCGGATGTCCGCCTTGGCGTGGGATTGCAGCGCCTTCTCGCGCTGCAGGTACTTCGCGAGCCAGGGCGTCCTCACCGCGCGCGCCGGAAGTCCCGCCACGCTCATGAACGTGACGAGGTCCTCGGGCCTGGCCTCGGCGAGCACGCGCTTGAACTCCGGATGCGCGTCGCCTTCCGCGGCGACCGCGAACGGCGTGCCGAGCTGGACCGCGCAGGCGCCCAGGCCGAGGAGCGCCCGCACCTGCTCGTGGGAATTGATGCCGCCGGCCACGATCACCGGGATGCGCTCGCGCGCGAGCCCCAGCTCCTCGAGGAGCGCGAAGACGCCCTCGAGCACCGGGACGAAGTCGTAGCGGGCGTCGCCCAGGTCCGAGATGCGGGTGGCGCCCAGGTGGCCGCCGGCGTAGCGCGGGTGCTCGATCACGATCGCGTCGGGCAGCCGGTTCTTGCGCATCCACTTCTTCAGCACGATCGAGACGCCGCGCAGCTCCGAAAGGATCGGGATCAGCGCCACGTCGGGAAAGCCGCTCGCGAGCTCGGGAAGGTCGATCGGCAGGCCCGCGCCCATCACGATCGCGTGCGCGCCCGATTCGCAGCTCTGGCGCACGTAGGCGGCGTGCTCGTTCACCGCCTTCATCACGTTCACGCCGATCGCTCCGCGTCCCTCCGAAAGGGCGAGCGCCGCGCGGATCTCGCGATCCAGCGCGACGAGGTTCGTGCGATCGATGGTCTCCTTGTCGCGGCCGCCCTGCGCGAGGAGGTCGGGGTGGTGCTGGCGCAGCTCCACGCTCGAGATGGTGCCGAGCGCATCGAGCCGCGCGACGCTCCCGGCGAGGCGGTGCGCCGAGACGCCGATGCCCATCCCGCCCTGGACGACGGGCAGGAGCGCCCGTCCGCGCAGGTTCCAGCGCGGCACGGTCGCGGCGGTGTCGGGTGCGGCCATGGCGCTCCGGGCGATCATTCGGTCCTGCAGGCTAGCGGACAAGGGGCGGTCGAAACAATGCATGTGAACCTTTTCGCGCCGTTTTTCGGGCGCGGCTTGAACTGGATCAAACAATCGCGTCTTACCGCCCTCGTCCTTTGGTGCGCATGCTACGTTGCGAGCGCCCCCAACGCTCCCCACGGCCCATGAGCAAGACCGCCACGCGTACCCGCACCCGGACCATCACCTCCCGCATCGACGCCGTCACCGGCATCCCCGAGCGCTATCTCTCGGACCGCCTCCCGGCGCCGCGCTCGGTGAAGATCGAGCTCACGTCGCAGTGCAACTACCGGTGCGGCTTCTGCGCGCACCGGCTGCGCATGAAGAGCCGCGGCGAGATGGATCGCGGCTTCTACGAGCGCGTCGTGGGCGAGATGGTGGACGCGGGGGTGGAGGAGCTCGGCGTGTTCTACATCGGCGAGTCCTTCATGTGCGACTGGCTCCCGGAGGCGATCGCCTTCGCGAAGCGGCGCGGCATCCAGTACGTCTTCCTCACCACCAACGGCTCGCTCTCGAGCCCCGCCCGGGTGAAGGCGTGCATGGAGGCCGGGCTCGACTCGCTCAAGTTCTCCATGAACAACGCCGACGAGGAGCAGTTCAAGGAGATCGCCGCGGTGAAGCCCAGGCTCTGGCGCGACGCGATCGCCAACCTCAAGGCGGCGCACCGCGTGCGCGAGGAGGGCGGCTATTCCTGCGGCCTCTACGCCTCGAGCATCCAGTACGACGGCGAGCAGCAGGAAAAGATGATGGCGCTGGTGGACGACATCCGGCCCTACGTGGACGAGCATTACTGGCTGCCGCTCTACTCCATGGGCAGCCTCACCACGCAGCGCGAGGAGGAGCTCGGCTACCGCCCGATCGCCGGCAACCAGGGCCGCATCGGGGCCCTGCGCGAGCCGCTGCCCTGCTGGTCGGCCTTCACCGAGGGCCACATCACCCACGACGGCAAGCTCTCCGCCTGCTGCTTCGACGCCGGCGACAAGTGGGTGATGGCCGACCTCAACAAGGTGCCCTTCATGGAAGGCTGGAACAGCGAGCTCTTCACGGCGCTGCGCCGCGCGCACCTGAAGAAGGACGTCACCGGCACCATCTGCGAGTCCTGCGTCGCCTACCAGTAGGCGACCTGCGCGGCGGTACGCCGCCCTGGGGCGGGCCGCCGCGGCGCCTCACGGGCCCGCCTCCGCGGCCGATTCCACCTCGAGGATCGGCTTGTCGGAGAAGAGGTAGGTGCGCAGCTGCGCGTCGAGCCGCGGGTCGTGCCGGCGCAGCCACTCGAGGAGCATGGCCGCATGCTCCTTCTCCTCGTCGCGGTTGTGCGCGAGGAGGGCGCGCAGCTCGTCGTCCCGTGC
>DATIVM010000523.1:0-6986 GCA_035465975.1 Usitatibacter sp. | reverse complement strand
AAGCGCGCGACCGGCAGGTGGTGCTTCGAAGGCTGCAGGTACTGGCCGAGCGTGAGCATCTCCACCTGGTGCGCGCGCATGTCGCGCATCACCTCGAGGATCTCCTCGTTGGTCTCGCCGAGCCCGAGCATGAGGCCCGATTTCGTGGGCACGTCGGGATGCCGCGCCTTGAAGTCCTGGAGGAGCTTGAGCGAATGCGCGTAGTCGGAGCCGGGACGCGCCTGCTTGTACAGCCGCGGCACGGTCTCGAGGTTGTGGTTCATCACGTCCGGCGGCGCGGCGTCCAGCACCGCGAGCGCCCGGTCCAGGCGGCCGCGGAAGTCGGGCGTGAGGATCTCGATGCGGGTCTGCGGCGACAGCTCGCGCACGGCGCGGATGCAATCGACGAAGTGCCCGGCGCCGCCGTCGCGCAGGTCGTCGCGGTCGACGCTCGTGATCACGACGTAGGCGAGCTTCATCGCGGCGATGGTCTCGGCGAGGTGGCGCGGCTCCTCGGCGTCGGGCGGCTGCGGCTGGCCGTGCGCCACGTCGCAGAAGGGGCAGCGGCGCGTGCACAGGTCGCCGAGGATCATGAAGGTCGCGGTGCCGTGTCCGAAGCACTCGCCGATGTTCGGGCAGGACGCTTCCTCGCACACCGTGTGCAGCTTCGCCTCGCGCAGGATGCGCTTGATCTCCTGGAAGCGCTCGCCGCCGCCGGCGCGCACGCGGATCCAGTCGGGCTTGCGCAGGGGCTCGCCCTGCGCCACCACCTTGATCGGAATGCGGGCGGTCTTCAGCTCGCGCTTCTGCTGCAGCTTCACGTCGCGTTCAGGCATCGCTCGAGGCACTCCGAGAGCTTTTGCTGCACTGCGTCAATGCTATCACGGACGCCGAGGTCGGCCAGCCGCGTGCAGGCGAGCCCCGGGTAGCCGCAGGGATCGATGCGCGAGAAGGGCTCGAGGTCGAGGTCCACGTTGAGCGCGAGGCCGTGATAGCTGCAGCCGCGCGCGACGCGCAGGCCCACTGCGGCGATCTTCGCTCGGCCGACGTAGACCCCCGGCATCCCGGCGCGCCGCTCGCCCGCGATGCCGTAGCCCGCGAGCACGTCGATCGCCGACTGCTCGAGGCGCCGCACCATCTCCTTCACGCCGAGCGAGCGGCGGCGCAGGTCGAGCATCGCGTAGGCGACCGCCTGCCCGGGCCCGTGGTACGTCACCTGCCCGCCGCGATCGGTCTGCACGACGGGACTGGTTCCGGGCGCGAGCACGTGCTCGCGGCGCCCGGCGAGGCCGAGGGTGTAGACGGGAGGGTGCTCGAGGAGCCACACCTCGTCCGGCGCCTGCGCGTCGCGGCGCTGCGTGAGCGCCTGCATCGCGCGCCACGTGGGCTCGTAGGCGACGCGGCCGAGGCTGCGGATCCTCACAGCACCATGAGCACCATGGGGTGGCGCGAGAGCTCCGAATAGAGCGCGTCGAGCTGTTCCCGGGAGCGGGCGTTGATCACCACGGTGAGCGAGAGGTAGCGCGCGTTCTTCGAAAAGCGCATCTCGATGGTCTCGGGCCGGAAGTCCTGCGCGTGGCGCATGACGATCTCGGAGACCACCTGGGCGAAGCCGTCCTCGCGGCGTCCCATCACCTTCATCGGGAAGACGCAGGGGAAGGTGAGGAGCGAGGGCGGGTTCTCGGGGGAATCCATCGGCGGCGTGTGCATGGAGATACAGATGGCGCCGGAGGCGCGCGCTTCAAGCCGCGACCTTCGGCCCCGCCGCGAGCTTGCGCTTGTAGTCCTGGTAGAGGGCGTGCATGCGCCGGAAGAGGGGCCCGGGCTTGCCGGTGCCGACCGGCTTGCCGTCGAGCTTGGTCACGGCGAGCACCTCCTTGGTCGAGGAGGAGAGCCAGACCTCGTCGGCGGCGCGCAGCTCCGCCTCGGAGACCGGGCGGATCTCGAGCTCGATGCGGCCCTCGTCGGCGAGGCGCGTGACGAGGTCGTAGGTGATGCCCATGAGGATCAGGTTGTCGCGGGGCGGGGCCGCCACCACGCCCTTGCGCACCACGAACACGTTCGAGGACGAGGCCTCGGTGACGAAGCCGGCGCGGATGAGGATCGTCTCGGTCGCGCCCGCCTCGACCGAGAGCTGGCGCGCGAGCACGTTGCCGAGGAGCGAGGTGGACTTGATGTGGCACTTCTCCCAGCGGAAGTCGGGCGCGGTGACGCAGGCGACGCCGTTCTCCACCGCCTCCTTCGAGGGCGTGACGAGCGGCTGGCACATCATGAAGACCGTCGGCTCGAGGCCCTTCGGGATCACGTGGTCGCGCTTGGGCGGCACGCCGCGCGTGACCTGGATGTAGACCGACTGGTTCCCGGGATGGTGGGCGAGCAGCGCCTGCATGAGCGACAGCCATTCGTCCACGGTGTGCGGGTTGCGGAGCTGGATCTCGTCCATCGAGCGCTGCAACCGCTCGAAATGCTCGCGCGCGCGCAGCGCCACGCCCTCGTAGACGGGGATCACCTCGTAGACGCCGTCGCCGAAGATGAAGCCGCGGTCGAGGGGCGAGATGTGGATGCGGTCGAGCGGCAGCAGCTCGCCGTTGAAATGGGCGATGGGTGCGGTCATGGGGAGGAATGGACCATCAGGCGGAGGGTGTCCCAGCCGCGGGACAGGAAGCCGGCGACCGGCACGTCCTCGAGGGCGACCACCGGGAATTGCGCCACCGGCGTGCTATCGCGCATGAGCTTCATTATCCCCGCTTTCTCCCCCGCGGCAAGCGGCGCGACGAAGGGCTGGCGGGTGTCGAGCACCGCCTTGATCCCCTCGAAGCCCCCGCGCGGGAGCGTGAGCCACACGTCCTGCAGGAACCCGAGCGCGACGCGCGATCTCGTTCCCTTGTAGATCGGCGCGTCGGCCACCGGTTTCCCCTTCGCGTACACGCGGCGCGTCTCGTAGGCCTGGAAGCCGAAGTTGAAGAGCTTCTGGCTCTCGGTGGTGCGCAGCGACTCCGACGGGGCGCCCAGCACGACCGCGACGAGGCGCCGCTCGCCGCGCTTCGCCGAGGCGGCGAGGCAATATCCCGCGGCCTCCGTGTGCCCGGTCTTCAGGCCGTCGACCGTCGGGTCGGCCCACAGCAGCCGGTTGCGGTTGGCCTGCCTCACGTGGTTGTAGGTGAATTCCTTCTCCGCGAACATCGGGTAGCGGTCGGGGAAGTCGCGGGCGAGCGCGAGGGCGAGGCTCGCCAGGTCGCGCGCCGAGGAATAGTGCCCGGGAGCCGGCGCGCCGCTCGCGTTCGCGAAGCGCGTGTTCGCGAGCCCGAGGCGCTGCGCCTGCCGGTTCATGAGCTGCACGAACGCGTCCTCGCTTCCCGCGACCGCCTCGGCGAGCGCGTTCGCGGCGTCGTTCCCCGACTGCACGATGAGCCCCTGCAGCAGCTCGCGGATCGTGACGGGCTTGCCCGCCTCGATGAACATGCGTGCGCCTGCCGCCTTCGCCGCCCGCTCCGAGGGCGCGACCGCCTGGGTCTCCTCGATGCGGTGCTCGCGCAGCGCCGCGAACACGACGTACGCCGTCATGAGCTTCGTGAGCGAGGCGGGCTCGAAGCGATCGTCGGGGGCGGAGGCCGCGAGCGTCTGGCCGCTCAGCGCGTCCACCAGGATGTAGGCGCGCGCGGCGATCGGCGGCGGGGTGACGGCAGGGCCCCCCGTGCTGGCGGGACGATCCGTGCCGGCGGCGGCAAGGGCGATGAAGCCCAGCAATGCGGCGAGAAACCTCCTCATGCGGTGTTTCCTAGCGTTCGATGATGGATGGCGCGTAGCCGAGGGACTGCCGGACCTTCGCCGCGATCGCATCGGCCTCCTCGCGGTTGCGGTACGGGCCGAGCCGCACGCGGCTCAGGCCGTCGCGCTGCTCGATGCGGATCGGCTCGAGGTTCCAGTCGAGCTCGCGCGACGCGCGGTCGCGGAAGCTCGCCGCCGCCTCGGCGCTCGAGAAGGCGCCGAGCTGGACCCACACGCCGCCGTTTTCCTGCGCGACGACCGGCGTGCGGATGGTGGGGAACGCCGGCGACGATTCGCCCGAGGGAGCGGGGGATTCGGGCGCGGCAATCGGTGCCGCGGGCATCGCCGTCGTGGCGACCGGTGCCATCGCCATCGCCGTCGCGGTCATGGCCGGCGTGGCGAACGGCGGTTGCGGCGTCGGGGGCTGCGCCGAGGCCTGCGTCGCCCCGGGCTCCTTCGCCCCCGGCTCGCGCGGCGGCTCGAACACGCGCTCCACCTCCACCATGCCGCTCCCCTTCGCGGCGATCCCGATCCTGCTCGCCGCGGCGTAGGAGAGGTCGATGATGCGGTTCGAATGGAACGGTCCGCGGTCGTTGATGCGCACCACGACCGACTTGCCGTTCGCGAGGTTGGTCACCTTCGCGTAGCTCGGGATCGGCAGCGTCTTGTGCGCCGCCGTCATCTTGAACATGTCGTAGGGCTCGCCGGAAGCGGTCTTCTGCCCCTGGAACTTGCGGCCGTACCACGAGGCGATGCCGCGCTGGCGGAAGGGCTCGCGATCCACCACCGGCACGTACGTCACGCCGAATACCGTGTAGGGCCGGTTCGCGAAGCGGTTGAACGACTCGTCGCGCGGCACGGCGTCGGGCACGTTGTCGAGGCCGTCGGGGACCGACGCCGGCGGCCCGTCGTCCGAGTAATAGGCGCCCTTCCTCGGGGCGGAGCCGCAGCCCGCCGCGAGGAGCGCCACGAGGAGGAGCGCGGGAACGGCCCTCAACTGGACACCAGCTGCTTGTGCGTGGAGATCGACATCAGGATGCCGAAGCCCGCGAGCACCGAGAGGAGGGCGGTGCCGCCGTAGCTGATCATCGGCAGCGGCACGCCGACCACCGGCAGGATGCCGCTCACCATGCCCATGTTCACGAACGCGTAGGTGAAGAACGTGAGCGTGATCGCGCCCGCCATGAGCCGCGCGAAGACCGTCGAGGCGTTCGCGGCGATCATCATGCCGCGCGCGATGATGAGGAGGTACAGGACGATGAGCACGATGTTGCCCACCAGCCCGAATTCCTCGCCGAACACCGCGAGGATGAAGTCGGTGGAGCGCTCGGGCACGAAGTCGAGCTGCGCCTGGGTGCCGTTGAGCCAGCCCTTGCCGAGCATGCCGCCGGAGCCGATCGCGATCGTCGACTGGATGATGTGGTAGCCCGCGCCGAGCGGGTCCTGCATCGGGTCGAGCAGCGTGAGGATGCGCTGGCGCTGGTAGTCGTGGAGCATCGGCCAGACGAACGGCACGGCCGCGGCGCCGGCGGCCACGATCGAGATCAGCACGCGCCACGAGAGGCCGGCGAGGAAGATCACGAAGAAGCCGGAGGCGAACACCAGCAGCGCGGTGCCGAGGTCGGGCTGGCGCGCGATGAGCGCGACCGGGATCGCGACCATGATCCCGGCGAGCGCGAAGTCGCGCAGCCGCACGCCCTCCTCGTGACGGTGGAAGAACCACGCGAGGGCGAGCGGCACCGCGATCTTCATGACCTCCGAGGGCTGCAGCGTGGTGAAGCCGAGGTTCAACCAGCGGCGGGCGCCGTTGCGCACCTCGCCGAAGAGGGCGACCCCGACGAGCAGCGCGAGGCCCGCGGCGTAGACCGGGAGCGCCAGGCGCATCAGCGTCTGCGGGTGCACCTGCGCGAAGAGCCACAGGGCGAAGAGCGCGGCCGCGAGGTTGCGGCCCTGGCTCAGCACGCGGTCGGTGGAGCCGCCTCCCGAGGCCGAGTAGACCACGGTGAGCCCGAGCGCCACGGTGAGCGCGATCGCCGCCATGAGCGGCCCGTCGATGCGCCGCGCGAGGAAATCGAAGACGCGGTTAATCATGTTCCTCGATCTCCTGGATGCCGCGGCTGTCCGGCGGCGGCGCCGGCTTCGCCGCGGGCTTCTTGCCCGTGAGGTAGTAGTCGAACACGGCGCGCGCGATGGGGCCCGCGGTCGAGCCGCCGTGCTGGCCGTTCTCGACGAGGATCGCGAGCGCGAGCTTGGGATCGTCCGCCGGTGCGAAAGCGATGAGGAGGGCGTGGTCCCAATGCTCGCGCTTCATGCGCTTCTCGTCGTAGCGCTCGCCCTGCTTCATGCCGACCACCTGCGCGGTGCCGGTCTTGGCCGCGATCGAGTAGGGGGCGCCCGCGCCCGCCTGTGCCGCGGTGCCGCCGGGCTTCGTCACGTCGGCCATGGCGGCGCGGATGATGGCGAGGTTCTCCGGCTTCACGATCGGCGCCGCGTTCGCCGTGGCGGAGGCGTAGGGATGCTCCTCGTGCGTCCTCGCGTCCTGGATCGCCTTCAGCAGGTGCGGATGCACCGGGATGCCGCCGTTCGCGAGGGTGGCGGTCGCCGCCGCGAGCTGCAGCGGTGTGGCGAGCATGTAGCCCTGCCCGATGCCCACGCTCACCGTGTCGCCGGCGTACCACTTCTGCCTGAAGCGCTGCATCTTCCACTGCTGCGAGGGCGCGAGGCCCGGGAGCTCGCCCTCGATGTCGATGCCGGTGCGCTTGCCGAAGCCGAAGCGCGCGAGGAAGTCGTGGATCGCGTCGATGCCCATCTCGTTCGCGAGGCCGTAGAAGTACGTGTCGCACGAGACGACGATGGCGCGGTGCATGTCCACCATGCCGTGGCCGCCCTTCTTCCAGTCGCGGTAGCGGTGCGAGACGCCGGCGAGCGCGAAGTAGCCGGGGTCGGCGATCGTGTACGAGGGCGAGCGCTTGCGGTACTCGAGCGCCGCGAGCGCCATGAACGGCTTGATGGTGGAGCCGGGCGGGTACTGCCCGCGCAGCGCCCGGTCGTTGAGCGGCTTGTCGGGCGAGTTGTTGAGGGCGTCCCAGTTCTGCGGGTCGATGCCGTCGACGAAGAGGTTCGGGTCGAAGCCCGGCTTGGAGACGAGGGCCAGCACGTCGCCCGTCCTCGGGTCGAGGGCCACGAGCGCGCCGCGGTAGTCCTGGAAGGCCTCCTCGGCCACGCGCTGCAGCTTGATG
>DATIVM010000522.1:0-2604 GCA_035465975.1 Usitatibacter sp. | reverse complement strand
CCCGGAGCGGATCAGCGCCAGACGCTCGCGCTGATCCGCTCCGGGGGCCCGTTTCCCTACGCCAAGGACGGCGCGGTCTTCAGCAACCGCGAGGGCGCACTGCCGCGCGAGCGGCGCGGCTACTATCGCGAGTACACGGTGAAGACGCCGCACGTGCGCACGCGCGGCGCGCGGCGCATCATCTGGGGGCGCGTCGGCGAGTACTACTACACCGACGACCACTACAACCACTTCTGGCGCATCCGGGAATAGCCATGGCGCTCGCGGCGCTCGCATCGCTCATCGGGGGAAATCGCGGCGGCGTATGGTTCCTGCCGGGCCACGCCGACCCGAAGTCCGTCCAGTCCGCCGCGAAGCGCGCGGGATTCGCGTTCTTCCACGTCGAGGGCCGCAAC
This sequence comes from Usitatibacter sp., assembly GCA_035465975.1. Classification (GTDB taxonomy): domain Bacteria; phylum Pseudomonadota; class Gammaproteobacteria; order Burkholderiales; family Usitatibacteraceae; genus Usitatibacter. The sequence goes on along the minus strand of DATIVM010000522.1, from coordinate 2,209 downwards.
ATCGCGCGCAAGGAGCAGCTCCTCAACCACGTCGCCAACGCGCTGCACTTCCCCGAGCACTTCGGCCACAACTGGGACGCGCTCGAGGAGTGCCTCACCGACCTCGAGTGGGTCGATGCCGAGGGGTACGTGATCTACTACGACCACATCGACCCGTTCCTCTGCGCGCAGCCGGAGCAGTTCGAGACGCTGGTGGAGATCCTGCGCGACGCGGTGCAGTCCTGGAAGGAGGACGACACGGCGATGATCGTGCTGCTCTCCGGCACGAAAGCCCCGAAGGGCGTGCGCAAGGTGGGAGAGCCCGCGGAAGGCTGAGGCTCAGGGGCAGACGACGGGAATGCGCTGCGCGATGCGGATCTCGCGCGGCGTGACGCTGGCGCGGTAGGCGAGCACCTCCACCCCGGCCGCGATCGCCTCGCGCAGCGTCCGCCCGTACGCCACGTCGATCGCGTCGGCGGGCCGCACCTCGTCGACGTCGGCGCGCTGCACGCAGTAGAGCTGCACGGGGCGCAGTCCCGCGGCCTTGAGCCGCATGAGCTCGCGCAGGTGCCTGGCGGCGCGCTCGCTCACCGAGTCGGGAAAGAGCGCCACCCGCCCGGACACCGCGGCCGTCACGTTCTTCACCTCCACGTAGCACGGCGCGCGGTCCGGATGCTCGAGGACCAGGTCGATGCGGCTGCGCTCCTCCCCGAACATCACCTCGCGGCGCACCTCCGGGTAGCCGCCGAGCTCGGCGATGGCGCCGCTCGCGATCGCCTCGTGCACGAGCGTGTTGGGGAGCGACGTGTTGATGCCCACCATCACCTCGCCCACCTCGATGAGCTCCCAGGTGTGGCGATACTTGCGCGTGGCGCTGTCGCTCTCCGAGAGCCACACGCGGCTTCCGGGCTCGCAGCAGCCCATCATCGAGCCCGTGTTGGGGCAGGCCGCGGTGACCACGCCGTCGGCGAGCTGCACGTCGGCGAGGAAGCGCTTGTAGCGCCGGATGAGCCGGCCCTGCAGGAGCTTCGAGCGGAAGATCATCCGGCGCTCGAGAGGAGCGCCGCGTTCCCGCCGGCCGCCGCGGTGTTCACGGTGAACGTGCGCTCGGTGGCGAAGCGGAAGAGGTAATGCGGCCCGCCCGCCTTCGGTCCCGTGCCCGAGAGGCCCTCGCCGCCGAAGGGCTGCACGCCCACGGTGGCGCCGATCATGTTGCGGTTCACGTAGAGGTTGCCCACGCGCGCGCGGCGCCGCACGCGCTCCACGGTTTCCTCGATGCGGCTGTGGATGCCCATCGTGAGCCCGTAGCCCTTGGCGTTGATCGCGTCCACCATCGCCTCGAGCTCGCTCGAGCGGAAGCGCACCACGTGCAGGATCGGCCCGAACACCTCGCGGTCGATGCCCTCGAGGCTCGCGAGCTCGTAGGCGCGCGGGGCGAAGAAGAGCCCGCCGGCGAGCTCGGCGGGAAGCTTCGCCTCGCACAGCCGCTGCGCCTCGCGCTCCATGCGCGCCGCGTGCCGCTGCAGCATCTCGAGCGCGTCGGCGTCGATGACCGGCCCCACGTCGGTGGAAAGCCGCGCCGGGTCGCCCATGCGCAGCTCCGCGGTCGCGCCGGCGAGGATCTCGATCACCCGCGGCGCGATCTCCTCCTGCAGGCAGAGGACGCGCAGCGCCGAGCAGCGCTGCCCCGCGCTGTCGAAGGCGGATGCGAGCACGTCCGCCACGACCTGCTCGGCGAGCGCGCTCGAATCGACCAGCATCGCGTTGAGGCCTCCGGTCTCGGCGATGAGCGGCACGAGCGGCCCCTCGCGCGCTGCGAGCGAGCGCTGGATCGCGCGGGCGGTCGCGGTGGACCCGGTGAAGCACACGCCGGCGGTGCGCGGCTCGGCGACGAGCGCCGCGCCGACCGTCTCGCCGCGCCCCGGAAGGAACGCGAGCGCGTCGGCGGGAACCCCGGACTCGCGCAGCAGGCGCACGGCGAGTGCGCCCACGAGGGGCGTCTGCTCCGCGGGCTTCGCGACCACCGCGTTGCCCGCGGCGAAAGCGGCCGCGACCTGGCCCACGAAGATCGAGAGCGGGAAGTTCCACGGGCTGATGCAGGCGAACGGACCGCGCCCCGCGAGCTGCAGCCGGTTCGACTCGCCGGTGGGCCCGGGAAGCTCCTCGGGCTGCGCGAAGTGGCGGCGCGCGAGGAGCGCGTAGTAGCGGCAGAAATCGACCGCCTCGCGGA
>DATIVM010000521.1:0-15059 GCA_035465975.1 Usitatibacter sp. | reverse complement strand
CCGCGGCGGCCTCGCCTTCGCGGTGATCTTCGTGGGGGCGCTCCTCGCGGCGACCACCGGCGTGGTGGCGGCCTCGGTGATCTCGATGGGGCTCATCTCGCTGCCGATCATGCTGCGCTACGGCTACGACCGGCGCTTCGCGACCGGCGTCATCGCCGCTTCGGGCACGCTCGCGCAGATCATCCCGCCCTCGCTCGTGCTGATCATCATGGCCGACCAGCTCGGCCGCTCCGTGGGCGACATGTACGCGGGCGCGTTCATCCCGGGCATCGCGCTCGCCGGGATCTACGCGCTCTATGCGCTCGGCGTCGCGGTGTTCAAGCCGGGCTGGGCCCCGGCGCTGCCGCTCGAGGCGCGGCGCCTGCGCGAGCCCGACGGCTCGAACGGCACGATCTCGGTGCTCGTGGTCGCCGTGCTCGCCGCCGTCGCGGCCGTCGCGTTCGACCGTTTCTACTACGTGCCGAAGTACGTGGACGCCGCGCTCGACGAGCGGCTGGTGGTGGCATCCGCCTTCGGCGCCGGCGTCGCGTTCGCGCTCGCCTTCGTCAACAAGATCGCGAAGCTGGGCCTGCTCTCGAAGCTCGCGCAGCAGGTGGTCTTCGTGCTGATCCCGCCGCTCATGCTGATCTTCCTCGTGCTGGGCACCATCTTCCTCGGCTGGGCGACGCCGACCGAGGGCGGCGCGATGGGCGCCACGGGCGCGCTGGTGATGGCGCTCGCGCGCCGGCGGCTTTCGTTCAAGCTCACGCGCCAGGCGATGGAGTCCACCGCCAAGCTCTCGACGTTCGTGGTGTTCATCCTCATCGGGGCGCGCGTCTTCAGCCTCACCTTCTACGGCGTGAACGGCCACGTCTGGGTCGAGCACCTGCTCACCAGCCTGCCCGGCGGGCAGCTCGGCTTCCTGGTCGTCGTGAACCTGATCATCTTCTTCCTCGCGTTCTTCCTCGATTTCTTCGAGCTCTCGTTCATCGTGATCCCGCTGCTGGTCGCGCCCGCCGAGAAGCTCGGCATCGACCTCATCTGGTTCGGCGTGCTGCTCGGCGTGAACATGCAGACCTCGTTCATGCACCCGCCGTTCGGCTTCGCGCTCTTCGACCTGAGGAGCGTGGCGCCGATCCGCGAGTACGTCGACAAGATCACCGGCAAGCGCACCGCGCCGGTCACCACCGGCCAGATCTACTGGGGCGCGATCCCCTTCGTGCTGATCCAGGTCGTCATGGTGGCCCTCCTCATCGCCTTCCCGCAGATGTCGCTGATCTACAAGGCGGGCCAGCCGGTGATCGACATGAACAAGGTGAAGATCGAGATCCCGAGCGACAGCTACTCGGGAACGGGCGAGGCCGGCGACCTCATGAGGGATCTCGGCGGCGCGCCGCAGAAATCGGCGCCGGAGGGGCAGGGCAAGAGCGAAGAGGACAAGGAAGCCGAGGACCTGCAGAAGCAGCTCGGCGGCAAGTAGGAAAGAAAAAGCCCGCGCGACGGCGGGCTTTGGAAGCGATCCCCGACGGCTCGGGGACGACGGCGTTCCAGGCGGCGGTTGCCGCCTTTACGCCGTCACTTGATGTTCTGGATCGTGTGCATGAAGTCGTCGTAGCCCTTCTCGGCCACGCGGAACCACAGCAGCTGGTCGGTGCGGAACTTGACCATCGAGTCGTAGATCTTCTTGAACGCCGGGCTCTTCGCCGACAGCTCGTCGTAGACCTGCAGCGACGCCTTGTACGAGGCGACCATGATCTCCTTCGAGAACGCGCGCAGCTGCGTGCCGCCGGCCACCAGGCGCTTCAACGCCGCCGGGTTCTGCGCGTCGTACTTGGCGAGCATGTAGGTGTTCGCCTCCCAGCACGCGGCCTCCAGGATGTTCTGGTACTCCTTGGGCAGCTTGTTGAACTCGTTGATGTTGAAGTAGGCGTCGAGCTGCGGGCCGCCTTCCCACCAACCCGGGTAGTAGTAGTACTTGGCGATCTTGTTGAAGCCGAGCTTCTCGTCGTCGTACGGCCCGACCCATTCCGCGGCGTCGATGGTGCCCTTCTCGAGCGCCGGATAGATGTCGCCGCCGGGCAGCAGCTGCGGCACCACGCCCAGCTTCTCCATCACCTTGCCGGCCATGCCGCCGATGCGCATCTTGATGCCCTTCAGGTCGGAGACCTTCTTGATCTCCTTGCGGAACCAGCCGCCCATCTGCGCGCCGGTGTTGCCGCACGGCATCTGGTGGATGTTGTAGGTCTTGTAGAACTCGCGGAAGAGCTCGATGCCGCCGCCGAAGATCTGCCAGGCCTGCGTCTGGCGCGCGTTCAGGCTGAACGGGATCGCGGTGTCGAGGGCGAAGGCCGGGTCCTTGCCCCAGAAGTAGTACGGGGCGGTGTGCGCGGCCTGCACCGTGCCGTTCTGCACCGCGTCCACCACGCCGAACGGCGGGACGATCTCGCCGCCCGCGAACACCTGGATCTGGAACTTGCCGCCGGTCGACGCCGCGACGCGCTTCGCCATGACCTCGGCGGCCCCGTAGATGGTGTCCAGCGATTTCGGAAAGCTCGACGCGAGACGCCACTTCACCTCGGGCAAGGCCGCCTGCTGCGCGCGGCTCAGGGTCGGCATCGTCACCGCGCCGGCGGCGAGCCCCGCCCCGGCGGACTTCAGGAACTTCCTGCGCTCCATGATTGCTCCTCTCCTGTTGTGATCTTCGTGATGAGAAACGGATACTGCACCCCGGAAAAGGCGAAGCCTAGCGAGAACGGCCCGGGCGGGCAAGGAGCGGCTAGTCGCCGGCGATGGTCATCCGCTCGACGAGAATGGAGCCGGTCTCCTTCGAGCCGCGCACCAGCACGTCGCGCCCGACCGCGACGATGCCGCGGAACACGTCGAGCAGGTTTCCGGCGATGGTCACCTCCTCCACCGGGAAGCGGATCTCGCCGCCCTCGACCCAGAAGCCCGCCGCGCCGCGCGAATAGTCGCCGGTCACGGGGTTCACGCCCTGGCCCATCATCTCGGTGACGAGGAGCCCGCGGCCCATGAGCGCGGCGAGGCCCGCGAGGTCGCGATCGCCGGGCTTCACGACGAGGTTGTGGTTGCCGCCCGCGTTGCCGGTGGTCTCGAGCCCGAGCTTGCGCGCCGAATAGGTCGAGAGGAACCAGCCCTTGAGCACGCCCGCCTCGACCACGTTGCGCTGCCGGGTCGCCACGCCCTCCGCGTCGAAATAGCCGCTCGCCATGCCGCCCGGCTGGAACGGGTCCTCGAAGATTTCCACGCCCGGCGAGAACACCGGCGTGCCGAGGCGGTCCAGCAGGAAGGACGAGCGGCGATAGAGGCTCGAGCCGCTCGCCGCGGAGACGAAATGACCCAGCAGGCTGCCGGCCACGCCGGCCTCGAAGAGCACCGGCACTTCGGTCGTCGGGATGCGCCGCCCGCCGAGTCGGCGCACCGCGCGCTCGCCGGCGGTGCGCCCCACCGAGTCGGCCGCCTCGAGCCGCGCGGGATCGCGCTCGGTGGTGAACCAGTAATCGCGCTGCATGCCGTGCGCGTCCTCGGCGACCACGCCGCAGCTCACGCTCGCCTTGGAGCCCGGATATCCGCCGAGGAAGCCGTCGCTGTTGGCGAGGATGAAGTCGCTGTCGTAGCTCGAGACGGTGGCGCCTTCCGAGTTGGTGATGCGCTTGTCCACCGCGAGCGCCGCCGCCTCGGTGCGCCGCGCGAGCTCGATCGCCTCGTCCACGGTGAGACCCCAGGGATGGAAGAGGTCCAGGTCCGGCGGCTCGCCGCGGTAGAGCCGCCCGGGATCGGGAAGCCCGGCCGCGTCGTCCTCGGCGGTGTGGCGCGCGATGGCGCACGCGGCCTCGACGGTGCGCGCGACGCCCTCGAGCGAGAGGTCCGAGGTGCTCGCGTTGCCGCGCCGCTTTCCGAGGTAGACGGTGATGCCGAGGCCCTTGTCGCGGTTGTACTCGACGGTCTCCACCTCGCCGCGGCGCACCGTGACGGACTGCCCGACGGCGGCGGAGACCTCCACCTCGGCGCCGCTCGCGCCCCGGTCGCGCGCGAGCTGCAGGGCGCGGCGGGCGACATCGGCCATGGCGTCGCGGGTGAGGGGCAGTGCGGCGGAGGCGATCGGAAGGTCGGGCATGGCGGCTTTCCCGGAGAATCGAGGCCCGTTGGACCACGCGCGGCGCGGTAAACTCACGCGGCGCGACGCCACGGACGACGATGGAAGAAGACGATTTTATCAGCAAGACCCGGCGCAAGAAGCGGATGCACGACCTGCAGGCCGTGGGGACCGAGCTCGTCCAGCTCTCGGCGGAGCAGCTCGCCCGGATCGAGATGCCCGAGGCCCTGCGCGAGGCGGTGGAGGACGCGCGCCGCTTCACGCGCCACGAGGCGCGCCGCCGCCAGATGCAGTACGTCGGGCGCATCATGCGCGACATCGACGCCGGACCGATCGTCGAGCAGCTCGCCGCGCTCAAGGCGCCCTCGAAGCGGCAGACCGCCCTCTTCCACGTCGCCGAGCGCTGGCGCCAGGAGCTCCTCGCCGACGCAGCCGCGCTCGAGCGCTTCGCGAAGGAATTCCCCGAGGCCGATGCGCAGCGCATCCGCACGATGGTCGACGAGGCGCGCGAGGAGAAGCGCACCTCCCGGCCGCCGCGCCGCTTCCGCGAGCTCTTCCACGCGCTTTCCGCCATCGTGCAGGACCACGCCCGCAGGCACTCATGACCGACGCTTCCCACGACCGCGTGCGCATCGGCCTCGTCGCGACCAGCGACCGCGCAGCGCAGGGCATCTATCGCGACGAAGGCATCCCCGCCCTCGAGGAATGGCTCGCGGGCGCCCTCCTCAACCCCATCGAGCTCGAGCGCCGCCTGGTTCCCGACGAGCAGCCGCAGATCGAGGCGACGCTGCGCGAGCTGGTCGACGCGCGCGGCTGCGACCTCGTGATCACCACGGGCGGCACCGGTCCGGCGCCGCGCGACGTGACGCCCGAGGCGACGCTCGCCGTCGCCGACCGCGTGATGCCGGGCTTCGGCGAGCAGATGCGGCGCATCAGCCTGGAGTTCGTGCCGACCGCGATCCTCTCGCGGCAGGTCGCCGTGATCCGCGGAGCCGCGCTGATCCTGAACCTCCCCGGCCAGCCCAAGTCGATCCGCGAGACCCTCGAGGGCCTCAAGTCCGCCGAGGGGAAGACCCTGGTCGCCGGCATCTTCGCCGCCGTTCCCTACTGCATCGACCTCATCGGCGGCCCCTACCTCGAGACGCGGGAAGAGGTGGTGAAGGCGTTCCGCCCGAAATCCGCGATCCGTCCTCCGAGGAGCTGATATTGGACCTGCTGCCCCACGTCGAGCTCGCCACCGGGGCCGAGCCCGCCGGCACCGTCATCTGGCTGCACGGCCTGGGTGCGGACGGCTGGGACTTCGTGCCGATCGTGCGCGAGCTGCCGCTGCCCGAGACGCTCGAGCTGCGCTTCATCTTCCCGCACGCGCCCGAGCGGCCGGTCACGATCAACAACGGCGTCGAGATGCGCGCCTGGTACGACATCGCGATGAACGACATCGCGCGGCTGCCCGACGAGCAGGGCATCCGCGAGTCGCAGGCGCAGGTCGAGCGGCTCATCGCGCGCGAGCGCGACCGCGGCATCGAATCGGCGCGCATCGTGCTCGCGGGCTTCTCGCAGGGCGGCGCCATCGCGCTGCAGACGGGGCTGCGGCACGCGAGCCGCCTGGGCGGGATCGTCGCGCTCTCGACCTACCTCGCGCTCGAGGACTCGCTCGATGCGGAGGCCGCCGCCGCGAACCGCGCCACGCCGATCTTCATGGCGCACGGCACGCAGGATCCCATCGTGCCGATCGCGCTCGCGGAAGCGTCGGCCGCGGCGCTGCGCCGGCGCGGCTACGACGTGCAGTGGGAAGCGTGGCCCATGCCGCACGCGGTCTGCGCCGAGGAGATCCAGTCCCTCGCGGACTTCCTCGCGCGCATCTACGGCGACGGCGCCACGCCCGCGCGCTCTTCGATCCTCCTGCCTTAGCGGAAATGGGGACAGACCCCTTTTTCCGCTCGGCGGAAAAAGGGGTCTGTCCCCGTTTCCTATCTCGCGGGCGAGACGAGCAGCGGCTCGAGCGCGCGGCGCAACGGCGGCGGAAGCTCGCGCACCGGGCGGCGCGTCGCGCGCTCCACGTACACGTGGACGAAGTGGCCCTGCGCCGCGGCCTCCTCGGAGCCCGGCGCGAAGAGCGCGATCTCGTAGCGCACGCTCGAGCGCCCGAGGTGCGCGACGCGCATGCCGGCGCTGACCGTCTGCGGGTAGGCGAGCGGCGCGAAGTAGTGGCAGCCGGTCTCCACCACGAAGCCGATCACCGGGCTCGCCGCGATGTCGAGCGCGCCGCGCTCGATGAGCCAGCCATTCACCACGGTGTCGAAGAACGAGTAATAGACCACGTTGTTCACGTGGCCGTACGCGTCGTTGTCCATCCAGCGGGTGCCGATCTCGCGCAGCTGCGGATAGTCGGCGCGGCGGTGCGGCTGCGGTCGCGCCATCTCAGGCCACGGTCCTTCCGTCCGCCTCGGAAGCCGCGGCGCCCGGCGCCATCATCTGGACGGTGCGCGCGTAGATGCCCGGCACCGCGCACAGGCCTCCATCGAGGAACGTCGCCACCTCCTCGCGGCGTTTGATGGTGTCCTCGTAGCCGAGCGCGATGAGCTCGTTGCAGTAGCCGCGCTCGAAGAGGAGGTAGCTCGCGAGGTTCGCGCCGCCGCGGCGCATCGCACCCACCGAGCGCATCAGGAAGCGGATGGACCACGGGAGGTTCGCCACGTGCTTCACGGCGATCGCGTCGAGCGGCTGCGAGGGCGTGAGCACGAGGACGTCGACGTGGTGGAGCGTGAGGCCCATGCGGTGCAGGGTCTCGGGCTCCACGCAGCTGATCGTGCGATTGATGCGCTCGAGCCGCTCGAGGTCCACGGCGAGGCTGTCGAGGAAGATCGAGTTCATCACGTGGCCGGCGACCTGCGCGAGCGACGGATAGAGGTCGCCGCGCGTGCGCTGCGGCGCGTCGTCGCGGATGCGCGCGGTGCCGATCACGACGACCCGGTCGGCCCCCAGGTGGAGGGCCGGGCTCACGGGGGCGATCTGGCGCATCGAGCCGTCGCCGAAGTATTCGCGGTTGAGGTGGTGCGCGGGGAAGAGGAACGGGATCGCGCTCGAAGCCATCAGGTGCGAGACGCCGATCCTCGTCCGGATGCCGATGCGCTGCGAGCGCTTCCAGCCCTCCAGCTGCTCGGCGGCCTGGAAGAAGCTGCAGCTCTGTCCCGACGTGTACCCGGAGCAGGTGATCGCCACCGCCTCGAGCGCGCCCGATTCGATGTTCGCCTGGATGCGCGAGAAATCGAGCCGCCTCGAGAGCAGGCTCTCGAGCGGGCGATTGTCGAGGAGGGAGATGCGCTTGTTGCGCACGAACGCGCCGAACAGGAACCCCGAGAGCCACCTCAGGCTGTTGGACGCGACGCCGGGGAAATCCGACCGGTAGACGTGGTGCGGCTCGAAGTGCCGCCAGACCTCGAGCAGCCTCTCCACGGCGCGGCCGAAGTCGTCCGCGTGCACCGCGAGCGCCCCGGCGTTGACCGCTCCGGCCGAGGTGCCGCAGATGATCGGGAAGGGATTGCGGCGGGTGTCGGAAACGATCTCGCGGATCGCTTGCAGGGCGCCCACCTGGTAGGCGGCCCGGGCGCCTCCGCCCGCGAGCACGAGACCCGCCTTGCCGCCGATCGGTTGCATCGCCCCTCCCCGCGTAGCGCCGGCGCGTCAGCCCGGCCCGGCTGCCGCCTTTCCGCGCTCCTTGCGGACCGGTGTACCCGCAGCGCGCGCGTTTTGCAACATCTCGGCCGCGTGGCGCCGCGTCGCCTCGGTGATGGTGAGGCCGCCCAGCATCCGTGCGACCTCGTCCACCCGCGCCTCGCCCTCGAGCGGCTCGACGGTCGCGTGCGCGCCGCCGGGGCCGGTGTGCTTGGCGACGCGCAGCTGCTGGCGCGCATGCACCGCGACCTGCGGAAGGTGCGTGACGCTCAGCACCTGGTGGTTGCGCCCGACGGATTGCAGCAGCCGCCCGACGATCTCCGCCACGCCGCCGCCGATGCCCGTATCCACCTCGTCGAACACCAGCGTCGGGACCGACGCCGTGCCCGAGAGCAGCACCTGGATCGCGAGGGAGAGCCGCGAGAGCTCGCCGCCCGAGGCGACGCGCGCGAGCGGCGCGAGGACCTGCCCGGCGTGCGTGGCGACGCGCAGCTCCACGCTCTCCAGCCCGCCCGCGCCGGGCGTCTCGAGGGCCTCGACCGCCACCTCGAGCCGTCCGCCCGCCATGGCGAGCGTCTGCATGGTCTTCGTCACTTCCGCGCCGAGCTTGCGCGCGGCATCGCGGCGGATGCGCGAGAGCCCGCCCGCCTTCTCGCGGTAATCGCGCTCAGCCGCCGCCTCCTGCGCGCGCAGCGACTCGAGGCTTTCCTCGCCGCCGAGCTCGGCGAGGCGCGCGCGGCGCTCGGCGAGCGCATCGGGAAGCCGCGCCGGCTCGACGCGGTACTTGCGCGCGGCATCGAGCACCGCCTGGATGCGCGCGTCGAGCTGCGCGAGGCGCGCCGGATCGAGCTCGAGGCGCTGCAGGTAGCGGCGCAGCTGCTGCGCGCCTTCGGACGCGTGCAGGGCCGCGGTCTCCGCGTCGCGCCTCGCCTCCTCGAGCGCCGGATCGAGCGCGGCGGCGTGCGCGAGACGCGCGGCGACGGAGGCGAGACGGGAAGCGGCCGACTCGCCCGATTCGTCGAGCGCCTCGGCGCATTGCGACACCGTCTCGATGAGCTCCTGCGCGTGCGCGAGGCGCCGCTGCTCGGCCTGGTCCTCCTCCCAGGCCGCCGGATCGAAGGCGAGCGCGTCGAGCTCGCGGATCTCGTGCGCGAGGAGCTCGCGCTCGCGCGCCGAGCTCGCCTGCGCGCGCTCGCGCGCGGCGCGCTGCTCGGCGAGCCGCCGCCAGGCGCCGTGCAGCGCCGCGACCTCGCGCGCGAGGGCCTCGCAGCCCGCGTACGCATCCAGCAACGCGCGTTGCCGTTCGCCCTTGAGCAGCAGCTGGTGCTCGTGCTGGCCGTGGATGTCGAGCAGCATCTCGCCGAGCGCGCGCAGCTGCGCCGCGGTCGCCGGGCGGCCGTTCACGAACGCCCGCGAGCGCCCCGCGGCATCGATCGTGCGGCGCACGAGGCACGCGTCGTCGCCCTCCTCCAGCGCCTGCTCCGCGAGCCACGCGCGCACCGCGGGGAGCCGCTCCACGTCGAAATCGGCGCTCACCTCCGCGCGCTGGGCGCCGGGCCGGACGACCCCCGCCTCGGCGCGCTGGCCGAGCGCGAGCTGCAGCGCGTCGACGAGGATCGACTTGCCGGCGCCGGTCTCGCCGGTGAGCGCGGTGAAGCCGGGCGCAAGCTCGAGATCGAGCCGCTCGACGATCACGTAGTCGCGGATGGAGAGCGCGCGCAGCATGGGACGGAAGTGCGGCCGGCGCTCAGGACGTGCGCTCGGTCCAGCGCAGCTTCTGGCGCAGCATCGCGAAGTAGCGGTAGCCGCGCGGGTGCAGCAGCGTCGCCGGCCGCGGCGCCGCCGAGACGCAGACGACATCGCCCGGCTCGAGCTGCCAGTAGGCCTGCACGTCGAAGTTCGCGCGCGCGTCCACGCCGCGGACCAGCGTGATCTCCACGCGCGAGGTGCTGCGGACCGCGACCGGGCGATTGGAGAGCGTGTGCGGCGAGATCGGCACCAGCGCGATCGCGGAGAGCGCCGGGTGCAGGATCGGCCCGCCGGCGGAGAGCGCGTAGGCGGTGGAGCCGGTGGGAGTCGTCACGATGAGGCCGTCCGCGCGCAGGGTGTAGATGAACTCGCCGTCCACGGTGACCGCGAACTCGATCATGCTGCCCATCGCGCCGCGGCTCACCACGACGTCGTTCATGGCGAGCGCGGAGAAGAGCGTCTCGTCCCCGCGGCGGACGCTCCCGGAAAGGAGCGTGCGCTGCTCGGCCTGGAACTCGCCGGCGAGGATCGATTCGATCGAGGCTTCGAGGGCATCGGCCGGGACGTCGGTGAGGAAGCCCAGGCGCCCGAGGTTCACGCCGACCAGCGGGACGTCGCGCTCGGCCATCAGCCGCGCGCAGGAGAGCAGCGTCCCGTCGCCGCCCACGATGATCGCGAGATCGGCGCGCGCGGGCAGCTCCGCGAGCTCCGCGGTGGCGTCCGGCCGGTGGCGCGAGGCGGCGGCCGTGAGCGGATCCATCACGATGGCGAGCCCGTGGCGGCGCAGCAGCGCCGAAAGCTGGTCGAGGACGTCCGGAAGGCTCGCCGCGTCGCTCTTGCCGACCACGGCCGCGGTCTTGAACGCGGGAGGCATGGCCGCAATTAAAGCATATTGCTTGTAGAATTCCGGCCATGTCCGCGAATCCCTCCGCACCCGCGAAGGGCGGCGCCGAGAGGAACCCGATGCTCAGCGAACGGGCGCAGACCCTGTTGAAGATCCTGGTGGAGCGCTACATCGCCGAGGGGCAGCCCGTGGGCTCGCGCGCCCTGTCGCGCTTCTCCTCGCTCGAGCTCTCCCCCGCCACCATCCGCAACGTGATGGCGGACCTGGAGGAGATGGGCTTCGTCGCGAGCCCCCACACCTCGGCCGGCCGCGTGCCGACGCCGAAGGGCTACCGCCTCTTCGTGGATACGCTCCTCACCGTGCGCCCCCTCGAGGAGGGGGAGCGCCAGCAGCTCGAGGAGCAGCTCCTGCCCGACGACCCGCACCGCGTGGTCAACACGGCCTCGCAGAGGCTCTCCGACCTCACGCACTTCGCCGGCATCGTGGTCGCGCCGCGGCGGCGCGGCGTGGTGCTGCGCCACGTGGAGTTCTTCGGGCTGTCCGAGAAGCGCGTGCTCCTCATCATCGTCTCGAGCGACGGCGAGGTGCAGAACCGCGTGCTCGTGACCGACCGCCCCTACTCGCCCTCGCAGCTGCAGGAGGGCGCGAACTTCATCAACCAGCACTACGCCGGCCTCGAGTTCGACCAGCTGCGGCCGAAGGTGCGCGGCGAGCTGATGGAGCTGCACCGCGACATCTCCGCCCTCATGCAGGCGGCGATCCAGGCGGGGAGCGAGGCGCTCGCCAAGCCTTCCGACGGGGTCGTCATCTCCGGCGGCCGCAACCTCCTGGAGGTGGACGAGCTCTCGGGCGACATGCAGCGCCTGCGCCGGCTCTTCGACCTCTTCGAGAAGAAGACCCAGCTCCTCGAGCTCCTCGAGCAGAGCGAGCGCGCCGACGGCGTGAAGATCTTCATCGGCGGCGAGTCGCAGCTCGTGCCCCTCGACGAGTGCTCCATCGTGACGGCGCCCTACGAGGTGGACGGCCAGGTGGTCGGCACCGTGGGCGTGATCGGCCCCACGCGCATGGCCTACGAGCGCGTGATCCCGATCGTGGACGTCACCGCCAAGCTCGTTTCCTTCGCGCTCTCGCAGCACTGACCGCCCGTGTCCGCCGCGAGCGCGCCCGCCCCCGCGACCGGACCGGAGCCCGCGACCGGCGTGCTGCTCGTGAACCTCGGCACGCCCGATGCGCCGACGCCGGCCGCCGTGCGCCGGTACCTGCGCGAATTCCTGATGGACCCGCGCGTGGTGGCGCTGCCCCGCCCGCTCTGGTGGGTGATCCTCAACCTCTTCGTCCTGCCGTTCCGGCCGCGCAAGACCGCGGAGAAGTACGCCTCCATCTGGTCGCCCGACGGCTCGCCGCTGCGCGTCTACCTGATGCGGCAGGCGCAGCTGCTGCGCGGCTACCTCGGCGAGCGGATGAAGCGCCCGGTGCCGGTGGCCGCCGCCATGCGCTACGGCAAGCCCTCGATCGCCGAAGGCCTCGCGGAGCTCGAGTTCCGCAACTGCGACCGCGTGCTGGTGATCCCCATGTACCCGCAGTACTCGGCGAGCACCACGGCGAGCGTGGAGGACGAGCTCGCGCGCTGCCTCCCGCGGCTCGAGCGGCGGCCGGCGGTGCGCGTGCTGAAGGACTTCCACGCGCACGAGGGCTACGCGAAGGCGGTGGCGAAGAACGTGAACGCGTACTGGATGAAGCACGGCCGGCCCGACCGCCTGGTGATGAGCTTCCACGGCCTGCCGCGCGCCGCCGTGGAAAAGGGCGATCCGTACGAGCGGCAATGCCGCGAGAGCGCGCGGCGCATCGCGACCGAGCTCGGATGGAACGACGCGCGCACGGTGGTGTCGTTCCAGTCTCGCTTCGGTGCGCAGGAATGGCTGAAGCCCTACACCGCGGAAGTGCTCGCCGATCTCGGCCGGCAGGGCGTCGGCAGGGTGGACGTGATCTGCCCCGGCTTCACCGCGGACTGCCTCGAGACGCTCGAGGAGATCGCGCAGCTCGGCCGCGACACGTTCCGGGAGGCGGGGGGACGGGATTTCCATTACATCCCTGTCACGAACGACACCCCGCCCTGGATGACCGTGCTCACCGACATCGCCCTGGAAAACCTCGCGGCCTGGCCGCCCGGAGAGGCCTAGCCCATGCTCACGCTCCTCGCGCGCTGGATCGTCAACGCGGCCGCCCTTCTCCTGGTGGCGTACCTCTATCCCGGCGTGCAAGTGACCGGGTTCCTGCCGGCGCTCGTGGCCGCCCTCGTGCTCGGGCTCGTGAACGCGGTGATCCGGCCGATCCTCGTGATCCTCACGCTGCCGGTCACGCTGCTCACGCTCGGGCTTTTCCTCTTCGTGATCAACGCCCTCATGTTCTGGCTCGCCGCCTCGATCGTCCACGGCTTCACCGTGACCGGCTTCGGCGCGGCGCTCCTCGGCTCCATCCTCTACAGCCTCATCACGCTCGTCACGAGCTGGCTGCTGTTTCCGCGCCCGCGCTAGGGCGCGCCCCCTTGAAATCCCCGCGGCAGCCCCCATCTGCCGTTTAAACGCTTGTTTCAATGAGGAAAATTCCCGTGACCGACGCGAATCTCTCGGGCGCGCCCGACCCCTCCCCGCAGCAGCAATCGGCCAACGATCCGGGCAATGCCGAAGCCGGCATCGACAACCGCATCGCCGAGCTCGAGGCGAAGCTCTCCGCCGCCTTCGCGGATGCCGAGAAGCTGCGCGAAGAGTGGCTGCGTGCCAAGGCCGAGACCGAGAACGTCCGGCGCCGCGGGCAGGACGACGTCGCCAAGGCGCACCGCTTCGGCATCGAAGGGTTCGCCGCGGCGCTCCTCGCGGTGAAGGACGGCCTCGATGCGTCCCTCGCGGTGGAAAACGTCTCCATCGAGTCGCTGCGCGAGGGCGTGCAGCTCACCGCGCGCCAGCTCGACTCGGTGTTCGAGAAGTTCGCGATCCAGCCCATCGCGCCCCAGGGCGAGAAGTTCGACCCACACCGGCACCAGGCCATCAGCCAGGTGGAAAGCGACCAGGAGCCCGGCACCGTCGTGAGCGTGCTGCAGAAGGGCTACCTCCTGCACGACCGGGTGCTGCGGCCCGCGCTGGTGACGGTCGCGATGGCGCGCTCGTCTTGAAAGCACGGCAAACAACCCTACCTACCATCGGGTAATCCAGACCAAGATCAAGGAAGACGGACATGGCAAAGATCATCGGCATCGACCTCGGCACCACGAACTCCTGTGTCGCGATCATGGAGGGCGGCAAGCCCAAGGTCATCGAGAACAGCGAGGGTGCCCGCACGACGCCCTCGATCGTCGCCTACACCGAGAACGACGAGATCCTCGTCGGCGCTCCGGCCAAGCGCCAGGCGGTCACCAACGCGAAGAACACCATCTTCGCGGTGAAGCGCCTCATCGGCCGCAAGTTCGAGGAGAAGGAGGTCCAGAAGGACATCCACCTCATGCCCTACAAGATCGTCAAGGCGGACAACAACGACGCCTGGGTCGAGGTGCGCGGCAAGAAGATCGCGCCGCAGCAGGTCTCGGCCGAGGTGCTGCGCAAGATGAAGAAGACCGCCGAGGACTACCTGGGCGAGACGGTCACCGAGGCGGTCATCACGGTGCCGGCGTACTTCAACGATTCGCAGCGCCAGGCCACCAAGGACGCCGGGCGCATCGCCGGCCTCGAGGTGAAGCGCATCATCAACGAGCCCACCGCGGCCGCACTCGCCTTCGGCCTCGACAAGAAGAAAGGCGACCGCAAGATCGCGGTCTACGACCTCGGCGGCGGCACCTTCGACATCTCCATCATCGAGATCGCCGCGGTCGAGGGCGAGCACCAGTTCGAGGTGCTCTCCACCAACGGCGATACGTTCCTCGGCGGCGAGGACTTCGACCAGCGCCTGATCGACTACATCGTCACCGAATTCAAGAAGGACCAGGGCGTCGACCTCTCCAAGGACGTCCTCGCGCTGCAGCGCCTGAAGGAAGCGGCCGAGAAGGCGAAGATCGAGCTCTCGAGCTCGCAGAGCACCGACATCAACCTGCCCTACGTCACCGCCGACGCGTCGGGGCCGAAGCACCTGTCGATGAAGCTCACGCGCGCCAAGTTCGAGTCGCTCGTGGACGACCTCATCGAGCGCACCATCGAGCCGTGCCGCATCGCGATCAAGGACGCGGGCGTGAAGGTCTCCGAGATCGGCGACGTGATCCTGGTGGGCGGCATGACGCGCATGCCGAAGGTCCAGGAGAAGGTGCGCGAGTTCTTCGGCAAGGAGCCGCGCAAGGACGTGAACCCGGACGAGGCGGTCGCCGTGGGCGCCACGATCCAGGGCGGCGTGCTGCAGGGCGACGTGAAGGACGTGCTGCTGCTCGACGTGACGCCGCTCTCGCTCGGCATCGAGACGCTGGGTGGAGTCATGACGACGCTGATCGCGCGCAACACGACGATCCCGACCAAGAAGTCGGAGGTGTTCTCGACCGCCGAGGACAGCCAGACCACGGTCGAGATCCACGTGCTGCAGGGCGAGCGGAAGATGGCGCTCGACAACCGCACCATCGGCAAGTTCCAGCTGACGGGGATTCCGCCGGCGCCGCGCGGCATGCCGCAGGTCGAGGTGACGTTCGACATCGACGCGAACGGCATCCTCCACGTCTCCGCCAAG
>DATIVM010000520.1:0-6165 GCA_035465975.1 Usitatibacter sp. | reverse complement strand
GCTCCTCGGTGAGGTAGGAGACCACGCGCTCGGTGCCGCCATAGAACCGCGGCGGCACGCTCTCGTGCAGCGGGGAGACGATGGCGATGCGCAGCGCGGGCGCCGCGTCGCCGCTTTGATCGAGCAGGCTCCGGTCCAAGTCGCGGGTCCGCGGCCGGTAGGCTGCGGCCGCCATTTGCACAGACAGCCGCGCGCCGGGCCGGGTTCCGGCGGCGCTCCGGTCAGCCCATCAGGCGCTTGAGCGCTTCCTGGTACTTCTCGGAGGTCTTGCGCGCCACCTCCGGCGGCATCTCGGGCGCCGGCGGCTTCCTCGCGAAGCCGATGGAATCGAGCCAGTTGCGCACGTACTGCTTGTCGAAGCTCTCGGGGCTCGCGCCCACGCGCCAGGTCGAAAGCGGCCAGAAGCGCGACGAATCGGGCGTGAGCGCCTCGTCGATGAGGTGCAGGCGGTCGTCGGCGTCCGCGCCGAACTCGAACTTCGTGTCGGCGATGATGATGCCGCGCTCGAGCGCGTATTCGGCGGCGGCCTGGTAGAGCTGCAGCGCCACGCGCCGCACCTCCTCCGCGCGCTCGCGGCCGACGATCGAGGCCATGCGGTCGAAGGAGATGTTCTCGTCGTGGTGGCCGGCCTCGGCCTTGGTCGCGGGCGTGAAGATCGGCTCGGGAAGCTTCGAGGCGCGCTGCAGGCCGGGCGGAAGGCGGATGCCGCACACCGTGCCGCTCGTGCTGTACTCGCTCCAGCCCGATCCCTCGAGGTAGCCGCGCACCACGGCCTCGATCGGCAGCGGCCGCATGCGCTTCACCACGATGGAGCGGTCGCGCACCTGCTCGCGTTCCTGCGGCGCCACGACCGTTTCCGGATCGATGCCGGTGAGGTGGTTCGGGATGATGGAGGCGAGCCTTCCGAACCAGAAGTTGGAGAGCGCGGTGAGCACCCGCCCCTTCTCCGGCACCGGCGTGGGAAGGATCACGTCGTAGGCCGAGAGCCGGTCGGTGGTGACGATCAGCAGCTTGTCGTCGCCGACCGCGTAGATGTCGCGGACCTTCCCCCGCCCGAGCAGGGGAAGGCTCCCGATCGACGTCTCGTAGAGGGGCTTCACGCCGCCTCTTTTTCCAGGTTCTTGTTCCACTGCCCCTTCGCCGCGAGGCTGTTCATGCGGGCGCGATGGTGGAACGCCTTCTGCGCCGCCCCCGCGTTGGCCGCGTTGCCGCGCCAGGTCTTGAGGGCCACGGCCTGCAGCGCGCGGCTGTAGCTGAACGTGAGCGGCCACGGCACGCCGCCGATGCGGTTCATCGCGTCGAGGTGCGCGGTCGCGTTCTCGTCGGTCTGGCCGCCGGAGAGGAACACCACCCCCGGAAGCGCCGCCGGAACCGTGCGCCGGAGGACGCGGATCGTGCGCTCCGCCACTTCCTGCACCGGCGCCTGGCGCGGGTTCTCCTTGCCGGAGACCACCATGCTCGCCTTGAGGATCACGTGCTCGAGGGACACGCCGAAGCGCTGCAGCTCGTGGAACACCGTTTCCAGCGTCTCCTCGTGGACCGACTCGCTGCGCTCCACCGTGTGATTGCCGTCGAGCAGCACCTCCGGCTCCACGACGGGGACGATCGACGCCTCCTGGCAGATCGCCGAGTAGCGGGCGAGCGCGTGCGCGTTCGCCTCGATGCAGGCGCGCGAGGGAATGCCCTCGCCGATCGTGATCACGGCGCGCCACTTGGCGAAGCGCGCGCCCAGAGAGAAGTACTCCTTCATGCGGGCGGCCAGCTTGTCGAGGCCCTCGGTCACCTTCTCCCCCGGGTGCAGCGCCATGTCCTGGGCGCCGGCGTCCACCTTGATGCCGGGGATGATGCCGTTCTTCTTCAGGTACCCGGCGAAGTCCGCGCCGTCCTTCGTCTTCTGCCGGATCGTCTCGTCGAAGAGGATCACGCCGCTCACGTACTCGTTGAGCCCCGGCGTGGTGAACAGCAGCTCGCGGTAGGCGCGCCGGTTCTCCTCGTTGCATTCCACGTTCACCGTGTCGAAGCGCTTCTTGCAGGTGCCGGCGCTCTCGTCGGCGGCCAGCAGTCCCTTGCCCGGAGCGACCATCGCGCGGGCGGTTTCGGTCATCAGCTTGGTGTCCATCGCATACCTCCTTGGGGTCTGTTCGGTCGGTCGCGCGTTCGCCGGGGTCATTGCGCCCCCCGATGCTCCCCGACTTTGACGATCTTCATGGTGTTGGTTCCTCCCGACTTCCCGATCGGCTCGCCGATGGTGAGCACGATCAGGTCGCCCGGCCTCACCACGCCGTTGGCGACGAGCACCGCCTCGGCCTCGGCGAGGAGCTCGTCGCGGTCGTGCCCGACGTACTTCACCATCAGCGGATACACGTCGCGGAAGAGGGTGCAGCGGTAGCGCGTGGCGGTCTGCGCGGTGAGCGCGTAGATCGGCACGCCGCAGTTGAGACGCGACATCCAGAGCGCGGTCGAGCCCGACTCGGTGAGCGAGGCGATCGCCTTCACCTTCAAATGGTAGGCGGTGAAGAGCGCCGCCATCGCGATCGACTGGTCGACGCGCTGGAAGACGCGGTTCAGGAATTCCGACTCGAGAGCGACCGGCTGCGACTTCTCCGCCTCGATGCAGATGCGGTTCATCGCGGCGATCGCCTCCACCGGGTACTGCCCGGAGGCCGACTCCGCCGACAGCATCACCGCGTCGGTGCCGTCCAGGACGGCGTTGGCCACGTCCGAGACCTCGGCGCGCGTGGGCACGGGGCTCGAGATCATCGATTCCATCATCTGGGTGGCGGTGATGGTGAGCCGGTTCATCTCGCGCGCCTGCCGGATCATGCGCTTCTGCAGCGCCGGCACCGCGGCGTCGCCCACCTCCACGGCGAGGTCGCCGCGCGCGACCATGATGCCGTCGCAGGCGTGCATGATGTCCTCGAGCGCGGGGATCGCCTCGGCGCGCTCGATCTTGGCGATCAGCATGGCGTGCCCGCCCGCGGCGCGCAGCAGCTCCCGCGCCATGTACATGTCGGCGCCGCTCTTCGGGAAGGAGACCGCGACGAAGTCCACCTTCATCTGCGCGGCGATGCGGATGTCCTCGATGTCCTTGGGCGTGAGCGCCGGCGCGGTGAGGCCGCCGCCCTGCCGGTTGATCCCCTTGTTGTTCGAGAGCGTGCCCCCGTGGCGCGTGACGGTGTGGATGCGCGCCCCGTCGACGCCGGTCACGTCCATCACGATCTTGCCGTCGTCGAGGAGCAGCACGTCGCCGGAGCGCACGTCGCGCGGCAGCTCCTTGTAGTCGAGGCCCACGCCGTTCGCGTCGCCGAGCTCCATGTGCGCGTCGAGCACGAACGCGTCGCCGGGCTTGAGCGCGACCTTGCCGTCGCGGAACTTGCCGATGCGGATCTTCGGTCCCTGCAGGTCCGCCATGATGCCCACCGTGCGGCCGAGCTTGCGGCAGATGTCGCGCACCAGCTCCGCCCGCGTCATGTGGTCCTGCGCGGTGCCGTGCGAGAAGTTGAGGCGCACGACGTCCACGCCCGCGGTGAGCATCTTCTCGAGCACCGCCGCGTCGCTCGAGGCGGGGCCCAGGGTGGCGACGATCTTGGTGCTGCGCTGGCTCACTGCGCGCCCGCGCCCGCGGCGGCACGGCGCTCGAGGATCTCCACGGCCGGGAGCGTGCGGCCCTCGAGGAACTCGAGGAACGCGCCGCCGCCGGTCGAGATGTAGCCGATGCGGTCGGTCACGCCGTACTTCGCGATCGCGGCGAGCGTGTCGCCCCCGCCCGCGATGGAGAACGCCTTCGACCCGGCGATGGCCAGGGCGACCGCGCGCGTGCCGGCGCCGAAGGCGTCGAACTCGAACACGCCCACCGGCCCGTTCCAGACGATCGTGCCGGCCTCGCGCAGGATCTCGCCGTAGCGCTTCGCGGTGGCCGGCCCGATGTCGAAAATCATGTCGTCGGGCGCCACGTCGCGCGCGGCCTTCACGGTCGCCGGCGTGTCGGCCTTGAACTCCTTGCCGCACACCACGTCCCCGGGGATCGGCACCGCGGCGCCGCGCTTCTGCATCATCGCCATGATCTCCTTCGCCTCGCCCGCCAGGTCCGCCTCGGCGAGCGACTTGCCGATCGGCAGGCCCGCCGCGAGCATGAACGTGTTGGCGATGCCGCCGCCCACGATCAGCTGGTCGACGCGCCCGGCGAGCGACTTGAGGATCGTGAGCTTGGTGGAGACCTTGGAGCCGGCGACGATCGCAACCAGCGGCCGCCTCGGGCTCGCGAGCGCCCGCCCGAGGGCATCGAGCTCGGCGGCGAGGAGCGGGCCCGCGCACGCGACCGGCGCGTATTTCGCGATGCCGTGCGTGGTCGCCTCGGCGCGGTGCGCGGTGCCGAACGCGTCGTTCGCGTACACGTCGCAAAGCGACGCGATCTTCCTCGCGAGCGCGTCGTCGTCCTTCTTCTCGCCCTTGTTGAAGCGGCAGTTCTCGAGCAGCACGACCGCGCCCGGCTTCACGGAGACGCCCTGCACCCAGTCGCGCGCGAGCGGCACGTCGCGGCCGAGGAGCTCGGCGAGGCGCCGGGCGACCGGCGCGAGCGAATCGGCCTCGGAGAACTCGCCCTCCTTGGGGCGTCCGAGGTGCGAGGTGACCATCACCGCCGCGCCCTTGTCGAGCGCGAGCCGGATGCCGGGCACCGAGGCGCGGATGCGCGTGTCGTCGGTGATCGCGCCCGAGTCGTCCTGGGGCACGTTGAGGTCGGCCCGGATGAAGACGCGCTTGCCGGCCAGATCGAGGTCGGCCATCTTGAGGATGTTCATGTCTTGCGTTCCCGCTCGATGGCGTTGAGGGCCGGAGGTCCGCTCCAACGCCGTTCCCGCTGCCTGGGCTAGCCCGGGCTTGCGCTCACTTCGCCGCCATCCAGGACATCGTCACGTCGAGCATGCGGTTCGAGAAGCCCCATTCGTTGTCGTACCAGCTGGAGGCCTTCACCAGGCGGCCCGACACCTTGGTGAGCGTCGCGTCGAAGATCGAGGAGCGCGGGTCGTGGTTGAAGTCGACCGAGACGAGCGGCGCCTTGTTGTAGCCGAGGATGCCCTTGAGCGGGCCTTCCTCGGAGGCCTTCTTCATGATCGCGTTCACCTCGTCGGCCGTGGTGTCGCGCGCGGCGATGAAAGACAGGTCCACGATCGAGACGTTGATGGTGGGAACGCGGATCGCGTATCCGTCGAGCTTGCCGTTGAGCTCGGGCAGCACCAGGCCGACGGCCGCGGCCGCGCCGGTCTTGGTCGGGATCATCGACATGGTCGCGGCGCGCGCCCGGCGCAGGTCCTCGTGGTACACGTCGGTGAGGACCTGGTCGTTGGTGTACGAGTGCACGGTCGTCATGAGGCCGTTCAGCACGCCGATCGACTGGTGCAGGGGCATCACCAGCGGCGCGAGGCAGTTCGTGGTGCACGAGGCGTTGGAGATCACGGTCATCGAAGGCTTGAGCGTCCTGTCGTTCACGCCGTAGACCACCGTCGCGTCCACGTCCTTGCCCCCGGGCGCGGAGATGATCACCTTCTTCGCGCCGGCGGCGAGGTGCGCGGAGGCCTTGGCCTTCGAGGTGAAGAAGCCGGTGCATTCGTACACCACGTCCACGCCCAGGTCCTTCCACGGCAGCTGCGCGGGATCCCTCTGGGCGACCACCCTGATGCGGTCGCCGTTCACCACCATGCTGTCGCCGTCCACCTCCACCTTGCCCGGGAACTTGCCGTGGACGGTGTCGTAGCGGGTGAGGTGCGCGTTGGTCTCCGGCGGGCCCAGGTCGTTGATCGCCACGATCTGCAGGTCGTGGGACTTGCTGCCTTCGTAGTGGGCGCGAAGGATGTTTCGGCCGATTCGGCCGTAACCATTGATGGCGACACGGACGGTCATGGAAAGAGCTCCGGGGACGGTTTGCGCGGGGAAACCGACATTTTAGCGCAGCGGGGGAAGGTGCCTTGCGCGGCGTCAAGCGCCGACCAGACCTGACAGATCGTGCCAGCCGTAGGCGAGTTCCGCGAAGGAGTGCATCCCCAGCCGCTCGTGCTTTTCGCCGATCTCCTGGCCGCCGAGCCGCTCGTAGAAGAGCCGCGCGCGGTTCGCCTTGAGCACCCAGAGGTAGAAGCCGAAGTGGGCGTGGCGCACGAAATGCGCCGCGCA
>DATIVM010000519.1:0-3423 GCA_035465975.1 Usitatibacter sp. | reverse complement strand
GCGCCTTGAGGTCCACGGGCCCCGTGAGCTTCACGTTCACCAGCACCTGCGGCAGCAGGGTGAGCTCGCGCGTGAAGGTCCTGAGGTCCTGCTGCGACGACACGACGGCCGCGAGGACCTGCAGCGACGAGATGATGCCGTCGCCGGTCGAATGGCAGTCGAGGCAGATCAGGTGGCCGGAATTCTCGCCGCCGCACTCCCAGCCGCGCTCGACCAGGCACTCGAGGACGTAGCGGTCGCCCACCTTGGCCCGCGCGAAGGGAATGCCCATCTCCGCGAGGCGCCGCTCGAGCGCGAAGTTGGTCATGAGGGTGCCCGCGACGCCGCCGCGCAGGCGGCCCGCGAGGAGCCGGTCCTTCACGATCGCGTAGAGCAGCTGGTCGCCGTCGAAGAGGCGGCCGTCGCGGTCGGCCATGGCGAGGCGGTCGCCGTCGCCGTCGAACGCGATGCCGAAGTCGGCGCGGCGCTCGACCACGGCGCGCGCCATGGCCTGCGGCGCCGTGGCCCCGCATCCCTCGTTGATGTTCACGCCGTCGGGCGCGCTCGCGACCGCGATCACCTCGGCGCCGAGCTCCTGGAAGACGCGCACGCCGAGGCGGTAATTGGCGCCGTGCGCGCAATCGACGACGAGCCGCAGCCCGCGCAGCGACCGATGCTTCGGGAACGTGCCCTTGCAGAACTCGAGGTAGCGGCCCTCGGCGTCGAGCAGGCGCTCGGCCTTGCCGAGCCGGGCCGGGGGCGGCAGGGCGATCGGCGCGTCGAGCAGCGACTCGATGTCGCTCTCGACCGCGTCGGGCAGCTTCATCCCGTCGGCGGAGAAGAACTTGATGCCGTTGTCCTCGAAGGGGTTGTGCGAGGCGGAGATCATCACGCCCGCGGAAAGGCGCAGCGCCCGCGTGAGGAACGCCACGGCCGGGGTGGGCATGGGGCCGACCAGGTAGGTGTCCACGCCCGCCGCCGAAAGACCCGATTCCAGCGCGGATTCGAGCATGTAACCCGAGATGCGCGTGTCCTTGCCGATGAGGACCGCGGGGCGGTCGCGATGCGGCGGGGCGACGTCCGCGCGCGAGAGCACCTTCCCCGCGCAGTAGCCGAGCTTCAGCACGAAATCCGGCGTGATGGGCGGCTCGCCCACGCGTCCCCGCACGCCGTCGGTCCCGAAGTACTTCCTGCTCATCGCAGCGCCTGCCAGACCTTCATCACGTCCACCGTCTCCTTCACGTCGTGCACGCGCAGGATGCGCGCTCCATTCTGCGCCGCGAGGAGCGCCGCGGCAACGCTCGCCGCCGTGCGCTCCGTGACGCCGCGCCCCGTGATGTCGCCCAGCATGCGCTTGCGCGACACGCCCGCGACGAGCGGGTAGCCCGCCGCCGCGAGCACCGGGATCGCGCGGAAGAGCGCCACGTTGTGCTCGAGCGTCTTGCCGAAGCCGAAGCCCGGGTCGAGCGCGATGCGGCCGCGCGCGATCCCCGCGGCCTCCAGCGCCTGCGCGCGCGCGCGCAGGAACGCGGCCACCTCGCCGGCGACGTCGTCGTAGCGCGGCGCCTCCTGCATCGTGCGCGGCGTGCCCCGCATGTGCATCACCACGAGCCCGACATCCGCGTCGCGCACCGCCTCGAGGGCGCCGGGCGCGCGGAACGCGTTCACGTCGTTCACGACCGCGCAGCCGGCCGCGATCGCCGCGCGCATGACCTCGGGCTTGAGCGTGTCGGCCGAGACCGGCACGCCCGCGCGGGCCAGCGCTTCAATGACAGGAAGGACGCGCCGCAGTTCCTCGTCGGCCGGGACCGGAGCGGCGCCCGGGCGCGTCGACTCGCCCCCGACGTCGACCAGGTCCGCGCCGTCCGCGACGAGCGTGAGCCCGTGCTCGATCGCGCGCGCCGGATCGCGGAAGCGGCCGCCGTCGGAGAAGGAATCGTCGGTGACGTTGACGATGCCCATCACCAGCGGGCGGGCGGACGACCAAGAAAAAGGGCTGGCACGCTGCCAGCCCTGGAGTTGCTTCATGCCGCCTCGCGTTATGCGCTTTCCGCCGAGGGATTCGGCTCCACGCCGCGGCTGCCGCCGCCTTCCGGGGGCGACGCGGGCTTGGTCGCGACCGGCTTGGGCGGGCGCGGCGGGCGGCCGTTCATGATGTCGTCGATCTGGTTCGCGTCGATGGTCTCCCACTCGAGGAGCGCCTTGGCCATCACCTCCACCTTGTCGCGGTTCTCCTCGAGGAGGCGGCGCGCCAGCGCGTACTGCCCGTCGATGATGGAGCGGACTTCCTTGTCCACGGCCTTCATCGTCTCCTCGGACATGTTGTGGTGCTGCGTCACCGTGCGGCCGAGGAACACCTCGCCCTCGTTCTCGCCGTACACCATCGGGCCGAGCGCGTCGGACATGCCCCATTCGGTCACCATGCGGCGCGCCATCTCGGTCGCGCG
This sequence comes from Usitatibacter sp., assembly GCA_035465975.1. Taxonomy (GTDB): domain Bacteria; phylum Pseudomonadota; class Gammaproteobacteria; order Burkholderiales; family Usitatibacteraceae; genus Usitatibacter. The sequence continues at coordinate 997 of DATIVM010000519.1, read as the reverse complement.
CTTGAAGTCGTTCGAGGCGCCGGTGGTCATCTGGTTCATGAAGAGCTCCTCGGCGACGCGGCCGCCGAAGAGCACCGCGATGGAGTTCAGCAGGTGGTCGCGGTTGTAGCTGTAGCGGTCCTCCACCGGGAGCTGCATCGTGACGCCCAGCGCGCGGCCGCGCGGGATGATCGTCACCTTGTGCACCGGGTCGGTCTTGGGCAGCAGCCGCGCGACGATGGCGTGGCCCGACTCGTGGTACGCGGTGTTCTTGCGCTCCTCCTCGGGCATCACCATGGACTTGCGCTCCGCGCCCATGATCACCTTGTCCTTGGCGCGCTCGAAGTCGTCCATGTCCACCAGGCGCTTGCTGCCGCGCGCGGCGAAGAGCGCCGCCTCGTTCACGAGGTTGGCGAGGTCCGCGCCGGAGAAGCCGGGCGTGCCGCGCGCGATGATCGAGGCGTCGACGTCCGGCGCGATCGGCACCTTGCGCATGTGCACCAGCAGGATCTGCTCGCGGCCGCGGATGTCGGGCAGCGGCACCACCACCTGGCGGTCGAAGCGGCCAGGGCGCAGCAGCGCCGGGTCGAGCACGTCGGGCCGGTTGGTCGCGGCGATCACGATCACGCCCTCGCCGCCCTCGAAGCCGTCCATCTCCACCAGCAGCTGGTTGAGGGTCTGCTCGCGCTCGTCGTGGCCGCCGCCGAGGCCGGCACCGCGATGGCGGCCGACCGCGTCGATCTCGTCGATGAAGATGATGCACGGCGCGTGCTTCTTGGCCTGCTCGAACATGTCGCGCACGCGCGAGGCGCCGACGCCGACGAACATCTCGACGAAGTCGGAACCGGAGATCGAGAAGAACGGCACCTTGGCCTCGCCGGCGATCGCCTTGGCCAGCAAGGTCTTGCCGGTGCCGGGCGGGCCGACCATCAGCACGCCGCGCGGAATCTTACCGCCAAGCTTCTGGAAACGGCCCGGGTCACGCAAGAACTCGACCAGTTCGCCGACCTCCTCCTTC
>DATIVM010000518.1:0-9375 GCA_035465975.1 Usitatibacter sp. | reverse complement strand
GGACTGCCGCGACGAGTACGGCGCCTCGCTCGCGGGCCCGGCGGGCGAGGCGGCGAGGTAGCCCAGGTCGCCGTCCTCCTTGCGCCACATGTACTCGCCCTGCAGCTTGAAGTTCTTGTAGTGCGGATCGCCGTGCGGCGCCCACTTCCACACGAAGCTCGCGTTCCAGAGGTCGCCGTGGCCGGTGAAGGAAGCGGTCGCGTCGTTGCCGAAGATGTCCGTCACCGTGCTCTCGCGGGATTGCGCGCCCGTGTGCAGGTACGAGACGCCGGCCTGCCAGCTGTTGCTGTCGCCCACGTCGCCGCCCGCGCGCGCGAAGACGACGCCCGACCCGGCGCCGTTCTTCTCGCGCGGCGTGCCGGGGTAGGAGTCCCCGTTGCCGATCTCGGCGCCGAGCTCGAGGAACTGGTCCGTCGGCGCGACCCACGCGAGCTGCAGACCGTTCGTCCGGTACTGCCCGCCGAGGAGCGCCTGGTAGACGAGCGGCGCGTCGGTGAAGTCCCAGACGTGGTTGTGCTGCTCGTTCAGGTAGCCGAGCCCGGAGAAGAAGCGGCCGAACTTGGGCACGAGGCCGGCGGGCGCCTTCTTGTAGATGCCGTACGCCTCCTCCACCGAGACGGTGTCTTCCGGCGTGATCGAGAAGATCAGGTTGCCCGAGAACAGCGGATCGACGTTCGCGGAGAAGCCGAGCTCGGATTCGCCGAGCGAGAAGCCGCGGCGCCCGGGACCGACGTCGCCGCCCTCGAGGAAGCCCGCCATGCGCCACCGCGAAGGATCGCGCGAGAGGTTGGCGTAGGTGCCGTTGAGGATCGCGGAGATCGCGGGATTGAACGCCGCGAGCCCGCTCGTGGCGCTCGCGGCCGCCGGTGGCGGCGCGGGCGGTGCAGCCTGCGCTACGGACGGCGGCGGCGCGGCGGCCGCCTGTGCCGCCTGTGCTTTCGCCTGCGCGGCCTCGGCTTCCGCCGCCTTCAGCCGTTCCTCGAGCGCCTTGATGCGCGCGTCGTAATCCTGCCTGAGGCCCTGGATCTGCGCGCGGATCGCCTCGAGATCCGCGTCCGTCGCGGCCCGCGCGGGCGGGCCGGCCAGCAACGCGAGCGCCGATGCGCCCGCGGCGAGCATACGTCTGTGCACGATGCACCTCCGGTCGTGATGGAACGATGCCGCGCGGGAAAGCGCGGCGACGACGACTCAGAGGACGGCGGGAGGCCCCCGCGAAAGGAAGGCGAAGCGCGGCGCGGTGGCCGCGGAGGCGCAGCGGACGTCGCGGGGAGCGCCGTCGGGCAGCAGCACCGGGGGAATGACCGGGAACGTGGCGCCGACCGCGCCCGAGAGCTGCGCGCAAGCGAAGCACTCGTCGCAGGTGGTGCCGAACGGCAGCGTGCTCTTGTGCTCGATGCGATCGACCGCGTGGCCGAGATCGTGCAACGCCGCCGCCTGCTGGCCGACCAGCAGCGCGAGGGCGAGGGAGAACGCGAGGAAAACGCGACGTACCGGGTGCATGTCCAACCAACGCGCGTCGGGATCGCCAAGCTTACACCAGCATCGTGCGGCGCAGCATGCCGACCTCGTGGCCGCGACGCGGTCATATACACTTGCACCCGCTCCGTTGCCGCCCGACCGGATACCGAGGAGAACCGATGATCGTCAACTGCGTGGCGTACCAGGACGGGCGCCGCCTCGCCGACATCCGCGTCGAGGAGATCAGCGAATACCTGAAGCGGCCCGGCTGCTTCGTGTGGGTCGCGCTCAAGGATCCGTCCAACGAGGAGCTGGACGTCATGCGCGCGGAGTTCGACCTGCATCCGCTCGCCGTGGAGGACGCGAGCCACGGCCACCAGCGCCCGAAGATCGACGAGTACGGCGACTCGCTCTTCGCGGTGCTGCACATCGTCGAGCTGCGCGAGGACGACGTGGACGTGGCCGAGCTCAGCGTCTTCGCGGGACCGAACTACATACTCTCGGTGCGCAAGGGGACGGAGCACGGCTTCGTCGCGGTGCGCGAGCGCGCCGAGCGCGAGCCCGAGCTGCTGCGCCACGGCTCGGGCTTCGTGCTCTACGCGCTCATGGACAACGTGGTCGACCGCTACTTCCCGGTGGTGGACGCGCTCGAGGTGGAGCTCGAGCGCCTCGAGGGGCGCATCTTCGCGGGCACCACCGCGCAGAAGAACATCGAGGAGCTGTACAACCTCAAGCACAAGCTGATGGTGCTGCGCCACGCGGTGGAGCCGCTCATCGAGGTGACGCACCGGCTCTACGGCGGTCGCGTGCCGCAGGTGTGCCTGGGTACCCAGGAATACTTCCGCGACATCCACGACCACCTGCTGCGCGTGAGCCAGGCGCTCGACGGGTTGCGCGACATGGTGGGGACCGCGATGTCGGTGAACCTCTCGCTCATCACGCTCGCGGAAAACGAGGTGACCAAGCGCCTCGCTTCCTATGCCGCGCTCATCGCCGTGCCCACCCTCATCGCGGGGATCGAGGGCATGAACTTCAAGCACATGCCCGAGCTCGAATGGCTCTTCGGCTATCCCGCGTCGCTGTTGCTGATGTTCGTCATCGACTGGCTGCTCTTCCGCAATTTCAGACGGGTGGGGTGGCTTTAGCCTCGCGCCCGCGCTCCGGCGCCGCCTCCGCGAGGATCCATTCGCGGAACGCCGCGACGCCCGGGTTCTGGGCGCTCGTCTCCGGCGTGACGAGGTAATACGAGAAGGCGGCGGGGGCCGGAATGTCGAACGGGACCACGAGACGCTTCGCCTGGATCTCGGAGCGCACCAGCGGCTTCATCGTGAGCGCGACCCCCATCCCCTCGATCGCCGCCTCGAGCGCGAGCGAGGCGTTGCTGAAGCGCGGGCCGCGCGTGGCATCGACCCCCTCGACCCCGACGCCGTGCAGCCAGTCGAGCCAGTTGGGCCGCACGCCCTCCTCCACCACGGTCTCGTCGTGGAGCAGCGTGTGGAAGCGCAGGTCCGCGGGCTTGCGCAGCGCGTGGTCGCCGCGCAGGAGCTTCGGGCTGCACACCGGCACGTAGACCGCGGAGAAGAGCTGGTCGACGTGCGCGCCGGGATAGCGTCCCTCGCCGAAGCGGACCATCACGATCGGCGCATCCTCCGGCGCGTCCTTCACCGGCGCGATGTGGCCGTTCTCGCGGCCGTCGATCATCGCGAGGCGGCTCGCGACGTGCAGCTCGAGGTTCGGGTGCTGCTGCGTGAACTTCCCGAGCCGGGGCACGAGCCAGCGCGACGCGAAGTTGGGCGGCGTCACGACCGTGAGCGCGTACGAGGCCTGCCGCGCCCTCACCCGCTCCACAGCCGCGGCGAGGCTCTCGAGGCCCTCGCGCACCTTGGGCAGCATCGCGCGGGCCTCGGGCGTGAGCTCGAGCGCCCGCGTGAGGCGCCGGAAGAGCGGGATCCCCAGGTGGTCCTCGAGCAGCTTGATCTGGTGGCTCACCGCGCCCGGCGTCACGTGCAGCTCCTTGGCGGCCTTCTTGAAGCTCAGCAGGCGGGCGGCGGCCTCGAACGCGCGCAGCGCGTTCAGCGGCGGAAGTCGTTCCGGGGGACGGCCCATGGGTCAATTTTTCTCATTTATCGGGGGAAAACAAATCGTTTGTTGCAGTGCAGCATAACCATTATCTTGGGATCACGGGGCCGAGGACAAGACCCGACGCCCCAGAAACCCTCCCACAAGGACTGCAAATGAACCTCAAAGACCTTCCCAGCGAATTCCTTCCCGTCGAGGAGCACATCCGCCGCGCGCACGTCGAGCGCGCCGCATACATGGGCAGCCTGATCGCCGAAGGCGGCGCCGCCCTCAGCCGTGCCATCAAGCGCCTCGGCGCCGCCATGGAGCGCGGCTATGCCGAAGAGCTCGACCGCCGGGCCATCGAGGCCGACGCCTTCCTGCGCCGCTCCGTCCCGCGCTACTAGTGCCTCTTTCCCCCTCTCCCGCCGGGAGAGGGGGACGTTGCATGGCGCCCCATGGGGCGCCATGGGAACACGGAATGGCCGGGCGAGCATATGCCCGGCCCCGGCGCGCGCAAAGCACGCAAGGGGGACGGCAATTTTTCGGTAGCATGGGCCTCCCGCAACTTTCCCCGCGGGAACGCGACCAACGCCCATGCCGCAGGTCCCCCTGATGATCCTTCCCGGGCTGCTCGAGGATGCCGATGCGTTCGAGCACCAGATCCCCGGGCTCGCCCAGGTCGCCCGCTCCCGCACGGCGGAGCTCACTCGCTCGGACACCATCGCCGGACTCGCCGCGGACGCCCTCGCCCAGGCGCCCGCCGAACGCTTCGCGCTCGCCGGCCACTCCATGGGCGGCTACGTGGCGCTCGAGATCATGCGCCGTGCGCCGCAGCGGGTGGAGCGCCTGGCGCTGCTCAACACCCACGCGCGCCCCGACTCGCCCGAATCCACCGAGAACCGCCGCCGCCTCATGGCGCTCGCCGAGACCGATTTCCCGGCCGTCATGGCCGAGCTCGCGCCGAAGCTCGTGGCGCCGCAGCACCGGAAGGAATTGGGCCTCATCGGCAAGATGAGCGAGATGGCGCTCGCCACGGGGAAGGAGGCCTTCCTGCGCCAGCAGCGGGCGATCATCGGGCGCATCGACAGCCGCCCGCACCTCGGCGCGATCCGCTGCAAGACGCTGGTCCTCGCCGGGCGCGACGACGCGATCATGCCGGTCGCATGGCTCGAGGAGCTCGCGAACGGGATTCCCGGCGCGCGCCTGGAGGTGGTCGAGGACTGCGGCCACATGGCCTCGCTCGAGCAACCCGAGCAGGTGACCGCGCTCCTCGCCGAATGGCTGCAGTGACCCTCGACAACTCGAAACGGAGAACGCCATGAATCAGCTCTACGTCGCCGTCGGGCCGCTCATCTCCCTCATCGCCGGGATCCTCATCCTCATCATCCCGCGCCTCCTCAACTACATCGTGGCCGTGTACCTGATCGCGATCGGCCTGATCGGCCTCTTCGGGGGTATGCGCCTCTGAGCCCCGCGCTTCCCGCCCTGTCCCTCCTCGAGACGCGCGTGCTCGGCGTGCTCGTGGAGAAGCAGCACACGGTTCCCGACACCTATCCGCTCACGCTCAACGCGCTCGTCGCGGGATGCAACCAGAAGACCAGCCGCGATCCCGTGATCGAGGCGAGCGAGGCGCAGGTGCAGGCGGCCCTCGACCGCCTGAAGTCGCTTTCCCTCGTCGCCGAGACGAGCGGCGGGCGCACGATGCGCTACGCGCAGAACATCGCCAAGGTCCTCGCCATCCCGCCGCAGTCCGTCGCGCTCCTCGCGGTGCTGTTCCTGCGCGGCGCGCAGACGGCGGGAGAGCTGCGCATCAACAGCGAGCGCCTGCACAGGTTCGGCGACATCCTCGCGGTGGAGGGATTCCTGCACGAGCTCGCGGAGCGCCCGCTGGTGCGCGAGCTCCCGCGCGCGCCGGGCGCGCGCGAGACGCGCTGGGCGCACCTGCTCTCCGGGGAGCCCGCGGCCCCCGCGGCGGCTGCCGCGCCCGCGGCGCAGCCCGCCGAGGCGGTCTCGGCGAGCGAGCTCGCCGCGATGAAGGCGAACATCGACCAGCTGCAGCGCGAGGTGGCGGAGCTGCGCGAGACGGTGGCGGAGCTGCGCTCCGAGCTCGGCGGGACGTGACCGCTCAGGGCGCGAGCTCGCGCCAGCCCTTCATGAGCGGGAAGTAGAGGCCGAGCGCGACGCGCTCGCCGGGGAACGCGGACGCATAGCCGAGCAGCTGGTCGCGGTAGCGCTCGAGCTCGCGGTCGAGGAAGCGCTCGGGCTCCGCGCCCTCGTGCTCGCCCGTCTTGTAGTCCGCGATCCAGCGCCGTCCGTCCTCGTCCACGAAGGTGCGGTCGATCACGACGAGCCGGACGCCGTCGGGGCACGCGAGCCGCAGCCGATACTCCGAGCGCGCGCCGGGACGGGCGCGCAGCAGCCAGCGCCCGCGCTCGTCGGTGATCGCGCCTTCGAGCGCGCGCAGCACGCGTGCGCAGGCGCCGCCCCGCTCCGCCTCCGGAATGCCGCGCCGCAGGAGCTCGCGCTCGACCCTCGCCCGGAGGGATGCGACGCGCTCGCGATCCCAGCGCTCCACGCCGTCGGCGGCGATCCGCTGCAGCCAGCCGTGCGAGACGATGCCCACGTGGCGCGCCGTCTCGCCCGCCCACGAGAACTCGATCGTGGGCGGCGACTCGGAGGCGCCCGCCGCGGCGAGGCTCGCGGGCGACGGCACGTCGTGGGCGAGCACCGCGGGCGAAAGCACGCGCAGCTCGCCGCGCGGCGGCGCCGCTTCCCCCTCGGGGGCGCGCGCCAGGTCCGCCTGCGCGAGCGCCGCCTCGAACGGCTCGCGCGCGACGCACCACGCCTTGCCGAGGAGCGAGCGCGGGGAGGGCTCGCGAAGCTGGAGCCTTCCCGCCCTCTCCTCGACGCGCGAGAACCCGAGCAGGTGCAGGCGGTTCCCGGCGCGCGTCGCGGCGACGTAGAGCAGCCGCTCGAGCTCGTGCCCCGCGGCGGCCTCGTCGAGCCCGAGCAGGTAATCGTAGGCCGCGTCCTCGGTTTCGCCCGCCGCGCGCACCGGCGCCATCATCAGCGTGCCGTCGGCGCGCGCCTTCCAGGCGAAGAGCGGCCGTTCGCCGGCGCGCGGGATGCGGTCGAGACCCGGCAGGATGACCGTGCCGAACTCGAGGCCCTTCGCCTTGTGGATGGTCATCACCTGCACGCGCGCCTCGTCGCCGGTGTCCGGCGCCGCATAGAGCTCGGCGAGATGCTCTTCGAGCGCGGCCGGATCGGGGATGTCCCCGCCACGCTCGAGCCCGTCGAGCTGGTCGAAGAACGTCTCCGCGTCCTCCAGGTCGCTCTCGGCGCGCGCGCACGCGGGCCCGCCCAGCGCGAGCCATGCGCCCTCCACCCGTTCGCGCAGGCTCCCGCGCAGGCGGTGCGCGACGAACGGCTCGAGGAGATCGCGCACGTGGCGCGCGCGCTCGCGCCCGTCGGGACTCATCGCGGCGAGCCGCGCCTCGTCGCGCAGCAGCTCCCACACGGTGCGCGCCGCCTCGTCGCCTTCCGCCGAGGCGCCGGCGAGCGCGTGCAGGTCCGCGGCGCCGAGCGCGCACCATGGTGCGCGCAGCAGCGCGAGCCACGCGACGCGGTCCGCCGCATGGGCGAGCGCCCGCGCGATGGCGAGCAGGTCCTGGATCGCCGGGCGCGCGCCGAGCGGCTCGATGTCGACCGCGCGGAAACGCACGCCCGCCGCCTTCAGCGCCGGCACGACGCGGTCGAGGTGCGAGCGGTTGCGCACCAGGATCGCGACGGTCTCGGTGAGCCCCGAGGCGAGCGTGTCGCGCGCGATCTGCGCCACTTTCAGCGCCTCGGCCTCGCGCGCGCCGCGCGCGTCGCGCCCCACGAACGCGTGCCATTGCACGGCGTTGCCCGGGCGTGCGGGATGGTGCGGGCTCGACGGCGAGTACGGCACCGCGCCCGCGTCCGCGTCCTCCGCGCCCGGCAGCACGCGCCCGAAGGCCTGGTTCACCCACGCCACGATGCCCGCCTGCGAGCGGAAGTTGGTCGCGAGCCGCACGCCGGACAGCCGCACCTGCGGGAGCCCCTTCTCGCGGGCGTCCAGGAAGAGCGCGACCTCGGCCTCGCGGAAGCGGTAGATCGACTGCATCGGGTCGCCCACCAGGAACACGGTGCGCCCGTCGCCCTCGAGCCATCCGGCGGTGAGCCGCGTGAGGAGGTCCCACTGGCTGTGCGAGGTATCCTGGAACTCGTCGACGAGGAGGTGGCGCACGCGCACGTCGAGGGCGAGCAGCAGGTCCGTGGGGTCGTCCTCGTCGCCCAGGGCCGCCACTGCCGCCTGCGCGAGGCCGGTGAAATCGATCTCGCCGCGCTCGCCGAACACGAGGTCGAGCTCCGCCGCGGCGCGCGGAAGGATCGCGACCACGGCGCCGAGCGTCTCCCACTGCGCCTCCGTGAACGAGGCGGGCGGCATGCGGCGCACCGCGTGCAGCGCCTCGCACAGCCCCGCCACCGCGCGCAGCCGCGCGAGCAGCGACTTCATCTGCTCCTTGAACTGCGCGTCCGGGCCGTGGTCGCCGGGCGGGAAACCGATGCGCTTGTCCACCTGCGAGCGCCATGCGCCGTCCTTGGTGAGCAGCAGCTTCGCGATCGCGCACCAATCGCCGACGCCGTCCTCGTCCGGCTTCGGATAGCGCGCGAGACGGGCGAGCCGCGCGATCGGCGAATCGGGCCTCGACTCGGCGAGGTGCGCGCCCGCGTAGGCCGCGAGCTTCACGAGCTCCGCCTCCTCGCCGTCGGGCAGGAGCGATCGCAGGCGCGCGAGCAGGCGCGCGCGCTCGGCGCGGAACGCCTGTTCCAGCATCGCACGCACGCGATCGTCGGGCTCGAAGCCGGTGACGCGACGGATCCACTGGTCGCGGCGCGCGAGCATCGCCTCGAGGAGCGTGCGCGCCGCGGCCCAGTCGCCGTCGAGGTGCACGAGGAACCGGCGCAGCGCCGCGGCGGCCGCGTCGTCGTCTTCGAGGCGCGCGAGCGTGCGCTCCGCCGCGTCTCGGTAGAGCCCGGAGGCGTCCTCGACGATCGCCGCGCCCGCGCCGAGGCGCGAGAGCACCGGCATCTGCCGCGCGAGCGAGGCGCACAGCGAATCGATGGTCTGGATGCGCAGTCGCGCGGGACTGTCGAGCAGCCGCCAGCCGCGCGCGCGATCGCGCGCGAGCGCCGCCGCGGCCAGCGCGCGCGTGAGGCGCGCGTGCGGCGCGTCCTTCACCGGCGTGCCGTCGGCCGCCCCTTCCAGCGCCTGCAGCACGCGGCGGCGCATCTCCGCGGCCGCCTTGCGCGTGAACGTGATCGCGAGGATCTCCTCCGGCCGCTCGACGCCCGCGAGCAGGCGCAGGAACCGCTGGATGAGCAGCCCCGTCTTCCCCGAGCCCGCGGGCGCCTGCACGATGCACGAGCGCGCGGGATCGAGCGCGGCCTCGCGCTCGACCGCGTCGACGATCGCGGGCCCCTTGCCGTGGGCGAGCGCCGGCGAAAGCATGTCGGTCACGGCTCGTCCTCCTCCGCGGCGTCGTCCCCGGCCGCCAGCCCGAAGCGCTCGTGCACGCGGCAGAGCGTCTGCAGGTCGCAGCGCTCGCAGGTGGCGAGCCCGCGCTTCGGATCGATGCGCGCGTCCCCGCTCGCATAGTTCTCCCCCAGCGCATCGAGCGCCTCGCGCCATTTCGCGAGCAGCTCGCTCCAGGAGCCGGCGTGCCGCCGGGCGGCGCGATGCCGCTCCACCGTGTCGACGCCGGGCAGCAGGGCCGCGTCGCGCGCGAGCCCCGCGAAGCCGAGCTGGCCGATCTTGAGCCGGGCGAAGGC